>JARICB010000159.1 GCA_029264225.1 Nocardioides sp.
CCCAAGCCCGGTCAGGTCGTCACGGCGGCCGGCAACGTGGCGCGCAGCGTTCTGAACGGTGGTCTCGCAGACCTGACGCCGATGCCGCGGACCCTGATCGACGAGGGCGCATCGCGGGAGGTCTACCGCTACGAACCGGCAGCGGCCGTCGCCACGTCGGGCGACCCGGTGCTGCTCGTTCCCCCGTTGGCGGCTCCCGCCCTGTGTTTCGACCTGCGTCGTGGGTGCTCGCTCGTCGAGCACTTCGTCGGTCTTGGAGTGCCTACCTACCTCGTTGAGTACGGCGAGGTGTCGTTCCACGACCGCAGCGTCGACATGTCCGGCTGGATCGACGAGGTGCTGCCGGAGGCGATCAAGGCCGTTTCCCGAGACGCCGGTGGGAAGCCGGTACACCTCATCGGTTGGAGCCTGGGCGGAATCTTCGCCCTGCTCGCCGCCGCCGACCAGCCGAGCCTGCCGATCGCCTCCCTGACGATCGCGGGAACACCGGTGGATGTGAAGACGGTGCCGTTGATGGCTCCGGCGCGGCCTCTGCTCGACCTCACCCATGGTCGGGGTCTGGCGACCCGCGCCTTCAGCGCATTCGGCGCCACCCCGCATCTCCTGGTCAACTGGGCTCTCGGCACCTCCGCCGGTCACCAGCTCGTGACCAAACCGCTGGCTGTCCTCTCCCATCTCGACGACGCCGAGTTCCTCGCTCAGATCGAGGCCGTCGAGAATTTCAGGGCTCACACGAGTGCCTACCCAGGCCGCACGTTCGGGCAGCTCTACCACCGGATGCTGCCCGGCAACGCGCTCGCCACCGGTGCCATCGACATCGATGACCGGAGCGTCACGCTCTCCTCGATCACGGCACCGGTACTGGTCCTGGGGGGCGCCACGGATGACATCGCTCCGATTTCGGCGGTGCGGCCGGTCATCGAACTGCTGACCGCCGCCGAGGAGGTGCGGTTCGAGATCGTGCCCGGCGGCCATCTGGGCATGCTGACCGGCCGAGCGGCGAGGGACAGCACCTGGCAGGTGATGGCGGACTGGATCCAGCAATGGCCCAGCCCCACCCCGCGGCGTACGACCAAGCCCTCGTCCAAGACCATCGGCTCCAACCCGGATCGTCGCTACGGATCGACCCAATCTCGCTCCCTTGGCGACTGAGTAGCCCTAGAGTCCCCGCATGAGTGACTCCACCGGCGTGCTGCCGCGCAGTGTGCGTATCGGGTACGGCTCCGGATCGGTCGCCACTGGCGCGTTCGGCACGGTGCCGGGGCTGATGCTGCTGCCCTACCTCACCGACGAGCTCGGTATCGCTGCCCTGTGGGCCGGTCTGATCGTCTTCCTACCCAAGGCCTGGGACGTCGTGCTCAATCCGATCGCCGGCCGCATCTCGGATCGCACCGTCGACCCCGCCGGGCCGCGACGTCCCTGGCTGATCCGCGCGGGGCTCATGCTGGCGGGTGCCTTCGCGCTGATCTTTTCTGCCCCTGAACTCGGTTCGCGGGGGTTGGAGGCTGCATGGGTGCTGGTCTTCTTCATCCTGGCAGCATCGGCCTACGCGTTCTTCCAGGTGCCCTACGTCGCGATGCCGGCCGAGATCACCTCGTCCTACAACGAACGCACGCGGCTGATGACCGCTCGGGTCGCGATCCTGGCCTTCACGATCATGCTGGCCGGCGCCACCGCCCCGATGATCCGCGACGCCGTCGGCGGTCGCGACGGCTATCGGGTCATGGGCGTCGTGATGGCACTGATCATCGCCATCGGGGTGGCGAGCGCCTACGTCGGGACCCGCAATGCGCCGATCGGAGCTGTCAGCGCCGGCGCTGGTTCGCTCCGCGAGCAGTTGCGGATCGTGGCCACCGCCCGTGACTTCAGGTTGCTGCTGACTACTTTCGTCCTCCAGGCCCTGGCCACCGGCTGCATGCTGGCCGGCGTCAACTACCTGGCCGGCGACGTCCTTGAGAACAAGACCGCGGCCACGATTCTGTTCGTCTGTTTCGTCGGACCCGCCCTGCTGCTTACGCCCCTCTGGGCACGCTTCGGCGAGCGGGTCGGCAAGCAACGCGGCTACCTCGTCTCGTCGTTGATCCTGGCTGCCGGCGCGGCACTGGCAGTCGTGGCGCAGGTTGCGCCAGTGGCACTCGTCTATGTTGCGACCGCGCTGGTCGGGGTCGGCTACGCGGGGTGCCAGGTGTTCCCGATGGCGATGCTGCCCGACGCTGCTGCCATTGACGCCGCCCGCACTGGCGAGAGCCGGACCGGGGTCTATACCGGCGTATGGACCGCCGGGGAGACCCTCGGGCTCGCACTCGGACCTGGCCTGTTTGCGATCATCTTGGCCATCGGCGGCTATGTCTCCTCCCAGGGCGGCGACATCGTCCAGTCCGGATCGGCACGGACTGCCATCACCGTGGGCTTCTCCCTCGTGCCCGCAGCCCTGACCCTGCTCAGCCTCGCGTGGCTGACCCGCTACCGCCTCGATGCAGACGCGGTGGCGGCGGCCATCGATCACCACCTGTCACCGACGGAGACCGCATGAATCCCCTCGACCGACTCCGCGAGCGCCAGGCCGGCGACCTGCCGGTGCACGGCGGACGCACACTGGCCTACGTCTACGACGGCGGCGACCCCGAGGTCGATCGGATCGGCCGGGAGGCGGTCGCGGCCTACGCCGGGTCCAACGCGCTGGACCCGACTGCCTTCCCTTCGATCCTCCAGATGGAGAACGAGTTGGTGGGTTTCGCTGCTCGGCTGCTGGACGCACCGGACACCGTCGTCGGCACCGTCACCTCGGGTGGCACCGAGTCGGTCCTGCTCGCCGTGCAGGGGGCTCGTGACTCACGCCCCGACCTCACCCACCCGTCGATGGTGCTGCCGAGCACCGCACACGCGGCCTTCTACAAGGCAGCGCACTACTTCGGCGTCGAAGCGATCGTGGTGCCGGTGGGCGACGACTTCCGTGCCGACGCGCGAGCCATGGCGGCCGCCATCACCGACTCGTGCGTCCTGGTCGTCGCCAGCGCTCCGTCCTACGCCCACGGCGTCGTCGACCCCGTTACCGAGATCGCGGCCGCCGCCCAAGCGGCCGGGGTTCGCTGTCACGTCGATGCCTGTATCGGCGGCTGGGTGCTG
>JARICB010000251.1 GCA_029264225.1 Nocardioides sp.
CGAGCACGATCGTCGTGTTCATCCTGCTGCTCGCGACGACCAGACCACGGGTCAACGCACTGGCGTTCCTGGTCGGCTGGGCCATCTCGTTGACGCTGGTCTTCTACCTGAGCTTCGTCTTCGGTCAGACCCACAGCCTGAGGCAAGGCAGCGGTCGCACCGGCATCGAGGTGCTCAAGCTGCTCCTCGGCCTAGCGTTGGTCATCCTCGGTGCGCGGAAGTGGCGACACCGCAACGACCTACGCCCACCCGCTTCGGTGCCTCCCGCCTTGGCTCTCCGATTGCGGGACCTGACTCCTCGCAGCGCTGTCGTGGTCGGCGTCCTGAAACAGCCGTGGGCCATCACCGCAGCAGCAGCGGTCGTGGTGCTCAGCCACCACACGTCGCCCCTCGTCACGCTGATCGCCTTCGTGGCCTTCACCCTGGTCTCGACCGCGACCGTCATCGCCATCTACTACTACTACGCGCGCCGACCCGATGACGCCGAGCAACGGTTGAACGAACTGCTCGGCGAAGTCACCCAACGCACCCCAGAGATGATTGCCGCGGTCGCCATCGCGGTCGGGCTCGTCCTGATCGTTGACGGCGCACTTGCCGTGCAGATCCACTGAGCTCGCGACCGCGGTCCTCGGCAACCTCCATCAGGCAGGAGCAGCGCTCACCGGGCAGGGCTGCCCGCGGCGTACCACGCGGCAAGCCGGTCGAAGCCAGCCTCGATCCCGACCGCGGGGGCCCACCGCAGCACCGAGCGGGTGCGGCGCTGGTCGAACCAGTGTGCCGTCGACAACTGCTCCGCCAGGAATCGCGTGAGCGGCGGGGTGTCGGTGCGTCGGGTGGCTGCCCAGATCAGGTCGATGGTCGTCCCAGCGGCGAGAGCGAGCGGGACGGGCACATGGCGACGTGGCGCACGGACGCCGGCGGCCCGGCACACCCGCTCGAGGATCTCGGCTACGGGACGCGGATCTCCGGTGCTGATCACCAGCGCCTCGCCGTGGGCCCGCGGTCCGCAGGCGTCAACTGCGGCCACCAGGGCCGATGCTGCGTCGTCGACGTACGTCGTGTCGATCAGGGCAGCCCCGTCCCCCAGCAGCGGCAACCGTCCCGCTCGCGCACGCGCCACGAGCCGTGCGACCAACTGGGTGTCGCCGGGGCCCCACACCAGGTGTGGCCGCACGGCGAGCACGGCCAGGTCGGGAGAATCGGCCGACAGTGCGAGGAGTTCGGACTCCGCCTTGGTGCGTGAGTAGTGACCGCGGGCGTGGGCCGGGTCAGCAGGTGCCGCGCCGGCGCCGGACAGTGGCCGTCCGGCGTGAGCCACCGACGGTGACGACACCTGGACAAAACGCCCCACCCCGGAGGTTCTGGCTGCGGCGACGAGGGTCTCGGTGCCCCGCACGTTGGCGCGCTCGTAGTCGGCACGACGGCCGACGACATCCACCTTGGCTGCAAGGTGCAGCACCGCGTCCTGACCGCGGATGGCGCGCGATACTGCTTCGGGATCGGCGACGTCCCCCAGCACCTCGCGGCACCCCAGGCCGGCGCTGCGCCGCTGCATCACCGTGACCTCGTCACCCCGAGCGACGAGCAACTGGGCGGCGGTACGCCCCAGGAGCCCGGACGCTCCGGTGAGGAGAACCTTCACGCACCACCACGGCCGGCGAGGGCCGCAGCCGCCTGCCGTGCCACCTCGGTCCGGTCGATCTTCGAGGCGTGCCGGATGTCGAGCGGTAGCCGGTCGGCGCAGAGCACCGCCGAGACGGGCTTCTCGGCGACGCGGCGTACGTCTTCGGCAAGCTCGAAGTCAGCGACGCGGAGATGCATGTGCTGCCGACGGCCTACACGGCTGCCCTTGGCGTCAGTAGGGACGAGCACGGCGACCAACACCTGCGCGCCGGGCGGGCCGACGCCCACGACAGCGGCCGAAGCCACCGTCTCGAGGGATTCGATGCGCTGTTCGATCGCGACCGGTGTGACGAAGGCGTCGCTGCGACTGATCACATGCACGGTGCGTCCCTCCACCCACAGCCGGCCCTGCTCGTCGAGATGGCCGACGTCGCCGGTTGCGTGCCAGCCGGGGTGGCGTGTCGACGAGCGCTCGGTGGCCCAGAGGGCGTCGTAACGCTCCTTCACGTGGGCAGCGCGGACGCAGATCTCACCCGTCACCCCGGGAAGGTCGATCAGATGGATGCTCTTGCCCTCGAGGGGCTCGACGGCGACCTCAACCCCCGGCAGTGGCCGACCGACACACACGCCCTCGCCCGCGCCGGCCTCCCTGATCTCCTCGTAGGAGATGTCGGTGACCGGCAGTGCCTCGGTCATGCCGTAGGGCGTGTGCAGGCTCGCGTTCGGCAGCACCTTGGCCAACGCCTCGAGCAGCGACGCCGGGACCGGAGCCCCGGCAGACATCAGCAGCCGGACGCGGGACAGCGCTTCGCGCTGGCTCGAGTCCAGATCGGCGCTCGTGGCGACCACGCGGCGCAGTGCGGCGGGCGCAGCGAAGACTACGCGGGCGTCCACGGCCGCCGCGGCGTCGGCCAGCAGGGAAGCAGTCAGGGTGTCGGGTGCGGTGACGTCGATGTCAGGGACCGACGAGCCCAGCCCGAGGGCAGGGCCAAGGAGGGAGAAAGGAGCAAAGGCCGCGACGAACGTGTCGTCGGCCTGCAGGTCGTAGGTCGCACGGACCAGGTCGACCTGCGCGCGGACCTGGCCGTGCCGGTAGACGACGCCCTTGGCCGGCCCCGTCGCTCCGGAGGTGAAGACGACCGCGCAGTCCTCGTCGGGCCCCGGAGACTTCGGCTGGGGCGCACTGCGACCGCGGCGGGCCAGGTCGTCGAGGTCGTGGTCGACGCCGAGCAGGCGACGCGTGGTGGAGTTCAGCGGGCGTACGGCGATGCGGGTGCCCGGCAGACCCATGGCTCGGGCGGCAGCGAGACCGGTCTCCGTGGCGACGAGGTGGTCGAGGCCCGCGCCACGCAGGGCGCGACGCATGCCGGTGAACCCGAGCCCCTTGTCGGCCACCACGATGACCGCCCCGGCGCGCCATACGGCGTAGACGATCGACGTCAGGTCTGCGGACGGCTCGACCAGGAGTCCGACCCGGTCACCGGGACGTACTCCCGCATCCGCCAGCCCGGCCGCCACCTCGGCGACCCGCCGAGACATGGCGGCCCAACTGACTCCCGCGCCCTGGTGCGACACGACGGGGCTCGTGTCAACGGAACGGCGATCGAGTTCGGCCCACAAGGGCTCGAACCCTGACCGCTGAGCAACGCTGGCGTCTCGGGTCGCCCTGGACGGTGCGCCGAGTTCCTTCACCCAGGCGGCCACCAGGTCGGCGTACTCCGGGGCATCCTCGGTCACCAGGTGCGAGGCACCCTCGAACCGGTGGACCTGCGCATGGGGCAGCCGCTCGAGCAGGTCGGTGAGGTAGCGCTCACCGAAGACCGGGTCGCGTGGACCCCAGAACATCAGGGCCGGGACGTCGAGGGTGCGCACCCCCTCGGCGAGCTCGGCGACGGCGGCGTAGGACGGGTGGCCGGGCGAGAAGGGGATGTCGGCGACGAAGGCGCCGATCGCTCGACGACTCGCGACGCTGTCATAGGGCAACGCCAGCGCGTCGCGGACCTCGCGCGGCAAGGACGGTCGGGACAGGGCCGGGGTGCCGCGCACGAAGATCGGCGTGGCGACGCAGCCGATCGAGCGCAGGCCCGGCAGGTGGGCCAGTCGGATGAGCGGCGGACCGAGGTCCCCCGCCGGCTGCGCCACTGCCGTATTGCCGAGGACCACTCCCCGCAACTGGTCGCGGTGTGCCAGCGCCCAGCCGAGCGAGAGGATCCCTCCCCAGTCGTGGCCGACGGTGACGACGGGTCCCGTCACGCCGAGGGCCTCGGTAAGGTGGCCGAGATCGGCGATCCGTTGCACCACGGTGCGGGGAGTGTCGGTGCGCTCCGAGAATCCCATCCCGAGGTGGTCCGGGGCGATGACGCGCCATCCGCGTGGCGCGGCGGCGATCAGTCCGCGCCACAGGTAGGACCACGTGGGGTTGCCGTGGATGCACAGCAGGGTTCCCTGCGTAGGCTCCACCCCGTTGTCGAGCACGTGCCATTCCCGCTGCCGGCCCTCGGCGTCGGGAGCCGTGACCATCCGCGACCAGGCGGGGTCGAGCCCGGGTAGGTCACCCAGCGCAGGTCTGCGGCCCGACCCGGTGGTTGTCGACCGTGACGATGACACCGCGGTCACCAGACGATTTCGAGGCAGCTGGCGTTGAGTCCGGAGCCGATCCCCAGCAGAAGGACCCGGTCGCCGGCCTCCAAACCATCAGTGTTGCCAGCCATCGTGAACGCCACCGAGGCAGGCCCGATGTTGCCGAATTCGGGGAAGGTACGGGGCGCGCGCTCGGGCTCGAGACGCAAACGCTCGCAGATCGCTTCGGTGTGGACCTGCGAGATCTGGTGCAGGAAGTAGCGGCTGATCCCAGACTCCCAGTCGAACTCGCCCGCGGCCTCCTCCCAGAGCTCCGACGACAGCACGAGACCCGCCTCCAGCAGCCCCTTGAGGTCGGTCTTCATGACGCTGTTGTCGCCCACGCAGAGCTGGTGGTGCTGGGTGGCTGCGCGACTCACGCCGGCAATGAGTCGGTGACCCTCGGGGTGTTGGTCGGCGCGACCCAGGACCATGGCCACGGCCCCTGAGCCCAGGGTCAGCGCGGCGAACTCCTCCATCACGTCGTTCGCGGTGACGTTGTCATTGGAGGTCAAGCGCTGGATCGTCGCCTCCTGGACTGGTCGCGAGTCCTCGCTGTCCACCACCAGGGCGTGGTCGATCAGGCCCGATTCGATCATGGCGGCCGCGATCTCCATGCCGTTCATGAAGCCTAGGCAGGCGTTGGTGACGTCGAAGTTCTGGCAGCCGGGCGGCAACCCAAGGGCGTCGTGGATGACGACGGCCGTCGATGGCTCCAGCCATTCACGGCTCAGCGAGGTGTTGATCATGAGGCCGATGTCCTCGGCCGCCACGCCGCTGGCCGCCAAGGCGGCTCGTCCGGCAGCGACTGCCCCGTCGATGAAGGAACCGTCCTCTGCCCAGCCACGTCGCTCCCTGATTCCGACCAGTCCTTCGAGCATGCCGCTCCGCAGGCCGGTGCGCTGAAATACCTCGGCCAGGCGGTCGTCGAGTTCGTCGGAGGTGATCACCACCGGGGCCTCGACCCGCTCAACCCCCAAGAGGACGGTACGGTCGTAGCGGTGGGTCGAGTTCTGGATCATCACGGCTCCTGGAAACGCGGTTCGATTGCCTTGCGACACTACGGGGGCATGCCATGCGTACCCGCAAGTAGGCCCAGACCGCGGCCTCGCGCACCGGCGACCCGGTCAGTCAGGCAACGAGCATCCGGTCCCCGAGAACACGCACATCTCCTCGGTCACCGCGGCGGGTCGGAACTCCTCGGAGGTCATGGCGCGCGGCTGTTCGAACGATCAGAACAGCCCGACCACGGTGGGCGGAGAATCGCCGTAGATTTCGCAATCCGATGTCGAAGTGCGGGGCAACCGTTCGACGTACGTACGAGAAGCAACAACCGACAACCACCAGGAGTGATCAAGATGCCACGTTTCATGGGATTCGTGAGGATGGAAGAAGGCGTCGGCACCCCGCCACAGGCGCTGTTCGACGCGATGGACGCCCACATCGGCGAACGGGCCGCCAGTGGGGTGTTCCTCGACGGCGGCGGACTGTACGGGACCGAGGACGCGGTGAACTTCGTGGTCCGTCAGGGTGAGGTCAGCCGCGTCGACGGGCCGTATGCGGAGGCCAAGGAGGTCGTCGGCGGCTGGGCCATCATGCAGTACGCCACCCTCGAGGAGGCCGTGGCAGATCAGCGGGAGTTC
>JARICB010000254.1 GCA_029264225.1 Nocardioides sp.
AGAAGAGCATCGGACACCGCGTGACAACCATCCGGTCCTAGCCGAACTCGAGGGCCACGCACTGCCAGCGACCGTCGTGAATGGCGAACCGGGCCGCGACGGCCCGCGACCGCTCGCCGTAGCGCACGTGCGCGGCCACCTCGAGTGAGTCGGCCTGGACCAGGCTGGTGTGGGCGGTCCTCATGCTCGGGCGGACCGCGCCGCGCCCTCGCCCCTGGGAAGGGGAGGTGCCGGCGGCAGCGGTGACGAGCTGGGCCCGGCGAGCCAGGTCGTGGTAGACCGAGGGCGCGGTGTGTCGGAGCAGTTGGGCGATCGGACGGTCGCCGCTGGCGATCTCCACGGCACACGACAGGTAGCGACGGACGAACCGGTCCAGCTCCGCCCGCTGTCGGGGATCGGCCGCGACCAGGTCACCGGGTCGAGACGGTTCGACCAAGGCGGGCCCGGTCTCGGGAGGGTCGAGCTGCGGTGTCAGGTCGAGGGCCAGCGCACCTTGGACGCTGGCCACGGGCACCGTAGGTCGCAGCGCGATGACCGGCGCCACGGCCGCGGAGGGGTGCAGCCGGTCAGCGGAGGTGGCTGGACTGATGGGCCTGGTGGGCAGGGCGGGCATGGCGTGCCTTTCGGGTCGCAGGTTCGGTGCTCGCAAGGTTCAGTGATGAGGGGCTGGGCGCCGAGTAAGACGCAGCCGTTGGCCGGGGCGGATCAGCGCAGGGTCGGCTCCGATCACGTCCCGATTCGCGGCGTAGAGGGCGCGCCAGGCCGCATCGACGTCGTGCAGGTCGGCGTCGGGGGCCAGAGTGCGGACCGTGATGGACCAGAGGGAGTCGCCGGTCTGCACTACGACCTCGTCGACCGGCGTCGCAGTGCGCCGGAGGGTCGACGTCGGCGGAGCGGGTGCGCGGGGCGCCGAGACGCTCGCCCGGTCGGGCAAGGGGAGCCCAGCCAGGACGGGGGCGCTGTGGCCCCCGCCGGCCAGCGCCGGTGCGCCGACCCCGACCAGGACGACGGCGCCGCAGGCAGTGAGCACCAGTCGGCGGAGGGGGCCGACCGCGGTAGTGGGCAGTGCGCCTCGGGCTGCCTGGGAGACCGTGACTGTCGTGACCAGCCACAACCAACCGGCGCAGCCCAGCAGGGTGAACGCTGCGATGGCCACCACCAGGTCCTCGAAGCTGCCCCGCCAGATCGCTAGGTGGGCCAACGTCTGGGCCGTGTCGATGACCGAGCAGCACGTGGCTAGGGCCGCGACGGTGACCGTCAGCCAGACGCACAGGCACCGCAGGGGGGAGAGAGGCGGTGGGGAGAGATCGCTGACCCGAGTCATGACAAACCCTTCGTTTGCGTCTGTTTGCCTCATTTAAAGACTTTTTACATCTGTCGTCAACGGGCTGTGCACAGGGTTACGCTCCAGCCATGGAGTGCGCCGAATGAGGTGGGACGAGCAGCTGTTTGCGCTCTTCGACGACCTCGAGGGCCAGGCAGTGGCCCGCTATCAGCTCGAACGCGATGCCGAGTTGGGTGATCGCAGCCGGGCCGAATACCACCAGGTCAGCCTCGAGTCGAGGCTGGTGGCCAGCCTCGGTGGGCGCCTGGGCCTCGAGGTCGAAGGCGTCGGGCGGATCGACGGTGAGCTGCGTCGCCTTGGCGCCGGCTGGTGCTTGCTGAGTGGGCATGCGCAGGACTGGATCGTGCGCACGGCCTGCATCCATGTAGTGCACGGCGCTTCGGATCGGTCGGTCGCTGAGGTGGCCTGGTCGCCTTTGCACAGACTCGGAGTCGGTTCCGCCCTGCGGCGGTTGGCGGAGTCGGGGGTGCGGTGCGTCGTACGCCTGGTTGACGGCAACCATCACGAAGCCGTCGTACGTCGCGTCGGCGCGGACTTCGTCGAGATCAGCTCAGCTGCTGACGTGCTGCTGCTGATCCCCTACCGGGCGATCAGCGCAGTGCAGAGCCGAGACTAGGACCGCGAAGCCCACCGCGGACGAGGGGCAGGTCGCACTCTTGTCGAGGAGTTCGTTCTTGGTCAGCGTCCGGACCCGGTGCCACGACACGACGGGGGCCAACGCCTGCCTCCCGGAACTGCGCACCGGATTGCCTCATGAACCCGGTTGCGGGGTCGATGAGTCCGGTGAACGATCAACTAGGGGGGAATTCGTGGATCTTCTGCGCAGACTGTCGCTGTCCGCCAAGCTTTGGTGTGGCTTTGCGGTGTTGCTCACGATGCTTGTCGTGGTGGTCTCACAGGGCTTCGCGACTCGCGGCAATTTGGACGACCAGGCCCGGCAGATCGCGGAGAAGATCGACCCCAAGGCTCGCAACGTGGCCCTGCTGCAGTTCCGCTTCTCCGACATGTACGGGTTGCAGACGGCCTACACAGCCGCCAACCACCAGGAGAAACGCGCGGCGTTCCTCGGCGCAACCGAGCAGGTGGAGAAGCTGATCGACACGCTCGACTCCGGGCAGAACTCCCTCGCCCAGGACTCAGCACTGACGCGGCTGCGCTCCAGCTTCGAGGACTTCCTGGCGATCGACGCCAAGGTATGGGAGAACGTAGCCGCTGGCCGCCTCGAACGCGCCTCGACGATGAGCAACATGGACGAGGGCCCGACCTACGGCCAAGCGCTGGGTGCCGCGGCGCAGTTCGACGAGCTGGTCAGCCAAGAGCGCGCCGGCGCCCTGACCGAGCTGGGGGAGAACCGCGACGCCGCAGCGCGCAACGACCTGCTCGTGCTGGCCTTCGCGCTGCTGCTGGGCTTCGGGGTGGCGCTCGCCCTGACCCGGTCGGTCCGCCGTCCCCTGGCGCAGACCGTGGAGATCCTGCAGACGGTCGCCAACGGTGACCTCACGCCACGGCTGCGGATGGACCGACGTGACGAGATCGGCAAGATGTCAGTGGCCCTGGACGAGGCGCTCGACCGGATCGGTGAGACGCTGCGCAAGATCGGCGAGAATGCCGCGATGGTCTCCGAGGCCGCCGATGAGGTCCGCGACCTCGCCAACGACCTCGGCCGCAACGCCCACGAGAGCAATGGTCAGGTGCACCAGGTCAACGATGCCGCCCAGCGGGTCGCGACCGACATCCAGGCGGTCTCCGCCGGAGCGCAGGAGATGAACGAGGCGATCACCGAAATCTCGCGCAGCACGGTGCAGGCCTCGATGGTGACCAACTCTGCGGTGGGCATCGTCTCCACCGCGAACGGCACCGTCGCCCGGCTCGGCGCGTCCTCCCACGAGATCGGCAACGTCGTCAAGCTGATCACCTCCATCGCCGAGCAGACCAACCTGCTGGCGCTCAACGCCAGCATCGAGGCGGCGCGCGCAGGGGAGGCGGGCAAGGGCTTCGCGGTGGTGGCCGGTGAGGTCAAGGAGTTGGCTCAGGAGACCGCTCGCGCCACCAAGGACATCTCGACCCGCGTCGACACCATCCAGTCCGACTCACAAGAAGCGGTCGCGGCGATCGATCAGATCGCGGAAGTGATCGCCTTGATCGACGAGACCCAGTCGACCATCGCGACGGCGGTCGAGGAGCAGACAGCCACCACCTCGGAGATGAACCGCGGGGTGGCGGGGGCCGCCACGGGTGGGATCCAGATCTCTACCGCCATCACGGACGTGCAGGTCAGTGTGCAGGCCAACAGTGCCACCGCCGACCAATCACGTCTTGCGGCGGATCGGCTGGCACAGATGAGCGGCGACCTTCGCGACCTGGTGGGTCAGTTCCGCTACTGACCGGAGACTCAGGTGGCGTCGACGTCGTAGGGCGGGAGCTGCCCTTCGGGCAGGGCCGGCTGTGCGACGAGTCGGACCTCTTCGTCCTCCATCGCCTCGATGATGTGGCGACGCACGATGCTGCGCGGATCGAGGTCCCGCAGTTCGAGGTCGGCGAACTCGGGGCCCAGCTCACCGCGGATCTCGTCGCGCGCGGAGTTCGCAAGCACCTTGGCCTTGCGGAGCATGACCGCGGCCTGCTTGGCCAACTCCGGGAGCCGGTCAGGGCCGAAAGCGAGCAGCGCGATGAACGCGATGACCGCCAGCTCAGCGAGCCCGACCCCGAACATGGGCTAGAACTTCGCCGACGGGGTCAGACCAAGCTGCATACCCGCCAGGCCGCGCCCACGGCCGACGAGCGCGTCGGCGACCTCGCGAAGCTGGACCGCGGCCGGCGAGGTCGGGTCGGACTCGACGATCGGCTGGCCGGCATCGCCGCCCTCGCGCAACGCGGGATCCAGGGGGACCCGGCCGAGCACCTTGACGTCGTAGCCGAAGCGCTGCGACAGCGTCTCGGCGACTCGGTCGCCGCCGCCGCTGCCGAAGACCTCCATGGTGGAGCCGTCGGGGAGCGTCAGGAAGCTCATGTTCTCCACGACGCCGACCACGCGCTGGTGCATCATCGAGGCCATGGTGCCGGCCCGCTCGGCCACCTCGGCGGCGGCCTCCTGCGGAGTCGTGACGACGACCACCTCGGCGCTGGGGAGGTGCTGTCCCAGGGAGATGGCGATGTCGCCGGTGCCCGGCGGCAGGTCGAGGAGCAGTACGTCGAGGTCGCCCCAGTAGACGTCGGCGAGCATCTGGACCAGTGCCCGGTCGAGCATCGGACCACGCCACGCGACGACCTGGTCGCGCCGCGGCTTCAGCATGCCGATGGAGATGACCGAAACGCCGGAGGCGGTGGGGACGGGCATGATCAGGTCGTCGACCTGCGTCGGCCGCGAGTCGGCCACGCCGAGCATGGCGGGCACGGAGTGGCCGTAGATGTCGGCGTCGACGATGCCGACCTTGAGGCCTTGGGCTGCGATCGCGAGTGCCAGGTTGACGGTGATCGACGACTTGCCGACACCGCCCTTGCCGCTGGCAATGGCGAAGACCTTGGTCAGCGAGCCCGGCTGGGCGAAGATGATCTCGCGCTGCGCCTTGCCGCCGCTGAGGATCTCCTTGAGGCCCGCGCGCTGCTCGGTGGTCATCACGCCGAGGGTCAGATCGACGGCAGTCGCTCCCGGCACCGACATGACTGCTGCGGTGACGTCTGCGGTGATGGTGTCCTTGAGCGGACAACCAGCCACGGTCAGGAGTACCGTCACGGCGACCTCACCGGCCTCGGAGACGGTGATGGTGTCCACCATGTTGAGTTCGGTGATGGGCCGCTTGATCTCCGGGTCGTTGACTCCGGCCAGGGCGGTGGTGATCTGCTCGACAGTCGGGGTGCTCATGATGGGGCAGAGTCTACGAGCCCAGCGGTGACTTCAGGTCGGCGGTCGCGAGTCGTGGTCATCGTCCTGGTCACCCCGGGCCAACTCCTCGATGTCGCCGAGCAGCCCACGCAGTTCGGAGCGCAGGAAGTCACGGGTCGCCACCTCGCCTACCGACATCCGCAACGAGGCGACCTCACGGGCCAGGAACTCCATGTCGGCGTGGGCGCGGGCGTTGGCGTGACGGTCCTGTTCGGCCACCACCTTGTCGCGGATCTCCTGGCGGTTCTGCGCGAGCAGGATCAGCGGAGCGGCGTAGGAGGCCTGCAG
>JARICB010000279.1 GCA_029264225.1 Nocardioides sp.
GCAGACGCCAGTCGCTGGCGCCGTAGAAGTCGGCGATGACCTGGTTACGCACCTGCTCGGACCGATCGTCGAGACCGTTTCCCCAGTGCGTCAGGGTGTGGGCGATGTCGTGGAAGTCGACCGAGACTCCGGCCGCACCGAATCGGGCGACAACGCCGTCAATGACGACGACCGCCTGCTCGGTGTCGACCAGAAGCAGCGAGTTGACCTGGCTGGTCAGGGCGTTCATCTTGAGGGCGCCCGACGACTCGATGTCTCCCGGCCACCCGCCGTGTGCCTTGCGATGCAGCAGGCGGGCCGCTGTCCCGAACGGGATGTTGGGGGCATGTCGGACCGACGAATTCGAGGCGGCCAGGCCCGCGGCTCGTCGCGCCCCGAGCTTCTGATGGGGGCGCAGTTGGGTCAGCACTGCCTCGGAGTAGGCCCGTCCCTGAGCCTCGGTGGCGGGATGGACGAGGGTGCGGTACGCCGCCAGGACACCGCGGCCGGTGCCCTGCTCGGCCCGTTGGCGCTGTCGCAGGACCCTCCCCATCAGCGCGTGCTCGGGTTGGGTGTCGGTGGACTCACCACTCATGCGGACTCCTTCGGTTGCTCGGACGCGTCGGGTTCGGCGAGGTGCAGGGCGTGCTGCTCGTGGATGAGCGCCCGGAGGAACCGGCTCTCGGCGGCCACCGCGTTAGGGCGGGTCGCCGGGTTGGCCTTGAGGGGAGCGATGGAGGAGGCGAAGGCGCGGGCAGCCGAGCGGCGGATCTGGGTCGCGCTCGAGGCGAGGTCGGTCTCCACACCGGTCAGGGCCAGCACGAGGGGGCCCTCGACGGACTCGTACAGGGCACGCTGGGCGATCGAGAGGAGGGCGCCCGTGTCACCCGCTCCGTCGAAGGCCACCTTGAGTGCACCGAACTGCCTGCTCCTGATAGTCGCGATGAACTCCGTCAAGATCCCGGGTCCAGGAGTCCCGTCCGGGTGGAGGACGCGGGCCGTCAACGCGGAGAGGGGCAGGACGTCGTACTCGGTGGAGACCCGATTGTTCTTGCCGTCCTCGCGAGTGACGAACACAGCGACGGCCCACGAGCCCGTGGTGCGGGTCAGGAGACGGTCGTGGCCCCAGTTCGCCAGGGCCGTCTCGAGATGGAACTTGTACCAACGCAGGAAGCCCTCGGTCGAGCGCAACCGTCCGTCCGCGGGTGAAGCGGGCACGCGCTCCGCGGTGCCACCCTTGGCGGGCTTGTCGTACAAGAGCAGGGACGCATCCCCCACGTGCAGATCCTTAAGGGCCGACTTCAACTCGGGATCCGTGGCCTTGGCCCGCTTGGTGGCGTCGTGCTCGGCGGCGCTCGGCCACGGGCCGCCCGGAAGGGGGGCCGCGGTGGGACCGATCTCCCAGGACACCGCCCGCCAGCGGTCGTTCACATCAAGCGCCCAGTGCAGTAGTGGACGGTTAGTGGCCCAGGTGGCCCGCCACAGATGCGTGGGCACCGCGAATTCAGACGGGTCGGGGTACTGCTCAGGGTCCTGGGCTAGGAACGCCGGGATCTCACGTTGGGCCACCCACTCGGTGCGGATATTGGCGAGCAGCGTCTCCCCGAAGTGCCGCTCGGAATGGTTGTACAGGCACATCGTGCGGGTCAGCACCTGTCCCGGGGCGCCGGACGCGTACTTGGCGCCAGCCTTGTCTGCTCCGTTGCTGCGCAACGTGTGCCACCAAGCGGCAGCGACGAGCGCGGTCAACCGGGATGGCTCTGCGATGTCGTCCTCGCGCCGGCGTTGCGCCCACTGCGACGACGACGAGCCGGGCGTGTGCACGTCGAGCATCGACAGGTCCCGGACGTGCTTTCCCGTAGGGCTCGGCGTCTCGTGCCAGTCCTGGCAGAACGGATGGGTGGGGTGTCGCAGCCAGAACCAGTCGGCAGTCAGCGCGTCGGCCGCCGTGACGGGAAAGACGCGGTCCTCGACGGCATCCTCCACGGCGTCCGCGTCGATGAGGGTCAGCGCGAAGCTGGCCACAGCGATCAGCAGCCTAGTGATCGCGTCGCGCTCCAGCGGCGGGCGTTGAGAAGCGACGGCGACGTAGTCATGGGAGCGACAGAGTGCGTCACGCAGCGACAGCAGCCGACTGCGTCCGTCGAGGAGCTGGACCGGGATCCATGGGTCGGTGAGGGCGTTGAAGACGCCCTCACCGTGGGAGATGGCTTGAGGAGCGGGCACGCGCAATTCCTTTCGTCAGGTTCGGACGAGCCCGAGGGCAGGATCGAAGAAGGCTAGGTCGGGGTCGAGGTAGGCCAGGTCGACGGGCAACTGGTACTTCAAGGTCGCGGCCCGCGGGTCCCATTTACCGATCCCGGCGGCGTTCAGGCTGGCAACGTGGGCGGCCCGCATGGCCGCCATCGGCTGGCTGGTCGGGAAGCCGGACACGGGGATGGTGAAGGCCTGCATGTCGGCGACCTCGCCAGCGGCAGCGTCCAGAAGCGACGGCGACATCGCCGTGGGGCGGGCATAGGAAGTGGGCCGGGCACGCGAGTCAAAGAGGAGGAAGGTCTGGCTCGGGAGGTCCTGAAAGCGGGTCCCCCCAGGAGCTTCGTCGGGTATATCGGGCGTGGTGGTGAAGTCGACGAGTGCGCCGTACTTGATCCGGCCTTTCAGAGGAGCAGTCACCTTGTCGTGCCACTGCGCCCGCCACTGGGCCACGCTCCCGAGTTCCTCAAGGATTGCGCCCAGCAGGGTCTGCGTTCCTGGTCGGTCCGGAGAGAGAGACACCACCGCTGGGTCGGTTGCGTCAACGAACTGTTGGGACGCTTCAAGGATGTCGAGGCGCCCGTCCGGCAGAGAATCGGACAGATGGTCGTGAACGGCAGCGAGTTCGGCGAAGGCGAACGGCGCGACGCGATCGGTGAGGAGTCCCTCGGAGGTGACCGGAACGAACACCGTCACCGCGCGTTCTGGCGGGGTCGACGACGCGGCGTGCCGGCGTCGACGCTCTGTGTCATCGAAGAACCTCCAGAGCCGCCCGGGCCGTTGGATCATCGACGGTGCCGGTGCCAGGTCGGAGGCCATCACATCGAAGTCAAGGTCGAGCGAGGCCTCGATGACGGAGGTGGCGACCACTACCAGCGGTCGGCGGGCGCGAAAGGTTGCCAGTTCTGTTTCATCGCGTGGCGCCTTGCCGAGGCGCGCGATCAGTTCGGTCTCTCGCTCGGTGCGCTGATGCCGACTCATTCGCGCATGCAGCACCACCAGGTCGTGAGTCTTGGGCAAGGCGTCGTCCAGCAGTTGTGCCGTGGCGATCGTCTCGGTGACCGTGTTGGTGACGATGGCGATGTGGCACCCCGGATGGGCAACGCTCTGCCGCAGCGCCCAATCCGCTCGGGAACGTGCCCCATTCGTCATCGGCTCTAGATGCATTTGGATGCTGGGGATGGCTCGCGAAACGAGGTTGTCGGTCAGGGTCTGGTCGACGTCCCTTGCGGGGTCGTAAACCGCTACAGATGGGAACAACGACGTGTAGGGGTCGTCCTGTCGGTACTTCGTCGCAGTGCGGGTTGCTCCGTCGGAGTAGGCCTGCCGGTACTGACGCGCCTGTGTCGTTGGGAGTGATGCCGACAGCAGTGTGACCCTGGCTCCAACCGCACCCAGCCATCGCAGTTCCTCCGCGAACAACTCCCGCTGGTAGGGCGAGTAGGTGTGAACCTCGTCGAAGACGTTGTGAGCGTTGGCGACGGCGAGCAGCCGTAGGACTGCGTTCTTACGTGCCAGGGAGGTGGCATGGGACTGATCGCACGTCACCACGGCCGCAGGCGCCAACATGCGGCGCAGGGCCCTCGAGTGCCACTCTGCGGTGTAGAGGTGCGCAGCGGACGTCTCGACCCCGTCGAGTTGGGTGAACGCCGCGTGCTGGTGCCCTTTGGCGACTTTGACCCCAAGTGGGTGCATAAGCCGTCGTACGCGTGCAGTCATCGCATCCGTGGTTGCCATAGTCGGCATTGCGAAGACCAGACGCTCGGCCGGTAGCGCAAGATGTCGCAGAAGGGCAGCCTCGGTCTTCCCCTCTCCGGTGGGTGCCGCCACCGTGACAAGTCCTGCCTGATCGGCCAGCTTCAAGACCGCCGATTGCAGCGGACGGGGCATGAGTGGGCCGAGCACTGCAGCCCGCGGATCCATCGTCTCGAGGGGGAGCAGGCCGACAGTGGCCTCGACCTGTGCCCGAGCAGCGGCCCTGCGCTCGGTGAGCCATCGGTGCGGTTCGGCGACCGGATCCAATCCATCCGCGATGAGCCTGGCGCCGGCCTCCACCCACGTGTCCTCGGAGGCGATCCAGTCGGCGAGCATCACCAGCCCGGAAATAAGGACCAGGGCGACACCCCCGGTCTCCGCTACCAGGGCGGGAGTCTTGGCCATGCTGACGTCGAGTGCTGCCTCGATCAAGTCCTGTTGAGCGTCGAGGGCCACGTGCCAGTTCCCCGTCGTCACTACGCTCAGGCAGCTTCGATCTGACCCGTCGTCCTCACCGGGCGGGACCGGCACCTGCCAGCGACCATGGTGGCCAGCCACCACGGTGGCGATCCAGTGCTCGTCACTCCGGACGTCTCGGGTGAGGACGCCCCCGTGGAGATGGAAACCGCCGACGTGCTCGTGCCTGGATGCGACCGATCGCCGTCGTCGTCCGCGGGTGGCGGCCACCACTGTGGCGTCGCTGGCCGGGAAGAAGCCATGGGCGGATAGATGCTCGAGGTGACCAGCACGCCACGGGAGCATGCGCCGCTCCAACTGCTGGAACTGGAACAGCGGGTTGATCTTCCCGATGTCGTGGAGTCCAGCAGCTAGTGCGACGCGTCTCCGGGCCAGGTCGGGATCCCCTGGAGCGACTGCAGCCGTCAGCAGGTCGCGCAGTCCGGGGCGGAGCCAATGTTCAAGCAGAATCTCGACGACGGCAGCGGTGTCCAACAGATGTGGCGTCGGAGAGAAAGGGGGATGGAATACGTCGGGCGCCTTCGCCCAGAAGGCGCCCAGCACCGAACTGCAACAGGCATGTCCAGAGTCACTGTCGGGAGTGGTGAGCACGGCTCTCCGGAGATAGCAGGTATGGGTGCGTGACGGATGCACCCAGATCGGCAGAACGTTGCGAATGAGTTCGCACTGTAGGTGCCATCGCCGACAGGGGTAAAGGAGATTCGAGCAGATTTTGCCAAGCGGTGTGGAGGGGTCTTGGCGCTTTCGTGGCCGGGTCTGTGCTGGTAAGACCGGCGCCAGCGATCAGCGGAAGTCGATCAGCAGCATGTCGGTATCGGTGCCGTCGGAGATGAAGCGCTCCTGGGATGCCTCATCGCGTTCCTGTGTGCTCGTCGCGGTGTCGTGTTGATCGATGAGCGGGGCGCGGTAGCAGTGCACGTTGTAGGCGAGCTGCATGCCGTCGTGACCACGGCCGTAGTCGTCGTACAACGCCCGCACCTGCGCCAGCCTGTCCTCGCGCGCGTCGTCATCGAGGGTGGAGATGTAGGAGCGCGACCTCACGATGTCGATCAACGAGTCGCGGGTCACGTCCTGCCACATGGTGAAAGTCTTGGTCTCGACGGGCCCGAACAGCGCCGACTCCTCGATCACCACAGCCGAGTCGGTGACGCTCTTGGGGTCGGCGAGGATCGCGCGCAGCTTGCGCACCCACGGGATGCGCTGGTCGAGGTCGTTCCACACCACCGCGAGATGGCCGCCGGGCTTGAGGACGCGGGCGATCTCGGGGAGCGCACGTTCGTGGTCGAACCAGTGGAACGCCTGCGCCACCACCGCGACGTCGACCGAGGCGTCGTTGGCCGGAACGTCCTCGGCGCTCGCTTGTTTGGCGCTCGCGTCGGGCACGTTGGCCTCAAGGATCTTGAGCATCTCGGGGTCGGGATCCGTGGCGTGCACGGCGTGGCCCAGGTCGACCAGCTGACCGGTGAGTTTTCCGGTGCCCGCTCCGAGCTCGAGCACGATCTGCGACTCCTGCCCGATCAGCCAAGTGGCGGCATCTGCCGGGTAGGTCGGCCGGCCGCGATCGTAGGCGTGGGCCACCGCTCCAAAGGATCGGGCCCAGGGTGTCAGGTCGCTGGAGGTGGGCTGCTCGTCGTTCATCAGAGTCAGGCTACTAGCGTCCTGTGTCGTGAGTGTTGACCCGCTGGCCTGGCTGACGTCCCTCGAGGGCGTTCCGTCCGCTTATGCCGCCACACGCGACGGTATCGATGTGATGCTGCGCGACCGTGGCCTGCGGCGTACCTCGCCCGAGATGACCGGCGAATCGCTGCTCCGCGGGGCCCACGCCTCGGCCGTGCTCGAGGGGTCGGGCTCGACTCTCGAGGAGGTTCGCGCAGGGGAGGGGGACGCGATCGCGATGGACACCGTGCGGCTCTCGTCGTCGATGCTCGGCCTTGCCCCCCTGATCAAGACCTCGCCGCTCCAGGCGATCGCGCGCCTGCACGCGGTGGTCGGCGCCGGCTCGGTCGGCGCCGAGTCCCTGGGCCGACCCCGCGACGCCGCGTCGGCCGATCGGTTGCGCGGCATCGCCGAACTGTTGCTCGCACCGACCGACGCGCCGGCCCTGCTGCTTGCCGCGGTCGTGCACGCGGACCTGGCAACTGCTGCGCCGTTCACTTCGCACAACGGAATCGTGGCCCGGGCGGTGGAGCGACTGGTGCTCGTCGCCAAGGGAGTCGACGCCAAGTCGCTCGTCGTACCCGAGGCCGGGCACCTGGCGCTGCGAGCCGAGTACGAGTCGAACCTCCGCGGGTATCGCGACGGCAAGCAGCGCGGCGTACATGCGTGGGTGCTCTATGCGGCCGAGGCCTACGTCGCTGGCGCCGAGGCGTCCCCCCTCCGCCGGCCCAGCGCGTAGGTCCCCCGGGGTGCCCCTGATCCCCCGGTTAACCGGGGGAATCGACACTTCTGGGGTGCTGCAACCCTCGAGATGTGTACGACTCGCGCGGGAAGTCCGGCTCCAGCATGTGTCGGCTCCGGCGTCGGTCAGCCCGCTCGGGTGCTCGGAAATGCAAACGGCACCCGACCACGAATGGCTCGGGTGCCGCTGCTGGCACGTGAAGGCTGCTGACTACCGTGCGTGCAACATCTAACTGCTGCCCCGGGAATATCCCGTTGACTCGCGCCCTCTTCGAGAGGGTAGATCGCCGCGTGGGTAGGCATCTCACGTGCAAACTCTTGAGTTGTTACCTCTGTTGTACGCCGTTCGATCGTCCCATACAAGGGTTGACAATCCGACCGCTCGGTGGGTGTCGCGCTAGGCGTCGAAGCGCCGCCTGCGAGCGCTCGCCCACAGGACACCACCGGTCACTGCGCCGCCCACGGCCAGTGCTGCCAGGGTCGGTACGGCGGCTGGCAGCCGCACCCGGGAGCGCAGTGCCACGGGCCGGTCGAAGACCAGGATCGGCCAGCTGCGGGCGGACGCGATCTTGCGGAGCTCCTTGTCGGGGTTCACCGCGCGCGGATGGCCCACCGCCTCGAGCATGAAGACATCGGTGACCGAGTCGCTATAGGCGTAGCAGTCGGCGAGGTCGTAGCCGACGACGCGGGCCAGCTCCTCGATCGCGCGGGCCTTCTCCTCGGCGTAGGCGTAGTACTCGATCTCCCCGCTGTACTTGCCGTCGACGACCTCCATCCGGGTCGCGACCACCCGGTCGGCGCCGAGCATGTCACCGATCGGCTCGACCACCTCGGAGCCGCTCGTCGAGACGATCACGACATCGCGGCCGGCCAGATGATGCTGCTCGATCAGGCTGACCGCCTCGTCGTAGACGATCGGGTCGACAATGTTGTGCAAGGTGTCGGCCACGATCTCGCGCACGGTGGCGACATCCCATCCCGCGCAGAGCGTCGACATGAAGTGGCGCATCTTCTCCATCTGGTCGTGGTCGGCGCCCCCGACGAGATAGACGAACTGGGCGTCGGTGCTGCGCAGTACCGAGCCGCGACTG
>JARICB010000320.1 GCA_029264225.1 Nocardioides sp.
GGGGGTGGCCCCGGGTCAGGGAACTCGCGGACCGGGGGGCGGCAGCAATTTGCTCTGTTGGCTGGCCAATTCATCGGCCGACAGCAACCCTCGTTCCTGCAGGTCGAGGAGCTCTCGGAGTTGATCAGCCAGGTTGACGCAGGTGGCGCGCTCAGAACGAAAGCCCCTGTCGATCCACGGTCGACGGCTGAGCAGCGCCGGGCGTCCGGCACGGGTTTCCGCGACCCTTCTCATGGCGTCACATCCGAGCGGTTGAAGGCGGTATCACCCGGGGCTCCGCAGAGCTGAGCCCTGACGCACGCGTCGACACGGTGCCGGGGAATCCGTTCCCCGCCCATGATTCGACCACCGGACACTCGGGCCGCATCGGCAAGAACATCGGCCCAGCGATCTTCGAGCACCAGGACCATGGCGGCTGTCCCGACCGGCAGGTCGCTGCACGCCATGGTGATGTCATCGTCAGTCAGAAGCCCGCCGATCTCGCCCTCGACGTCGCTCAGAACTGCCAATGCGCCCACGGCTTCAGGCTCGATGATGAGGTCGCCTCCGGTAGGAGAGGTGACGACGGCAACCAGATCCAGGATCCTGATCTGGGCAGATCGAACCAGACCTCGTAGGGCCTCGGCCACGCCCGCCAGTCGGGTCAGATCCGATACCGCGATCACCAGATACTCAACCAGGTCAGGGTCGATGGGCAGGCTCGCTGATGAGGTCAGCCTCTCTGCCGGATCGTTGGCCACCGTGCGTCATCCCATCGCTATCGTGTCACGAGACCTCCCCAGCCAGGCTGGTTGACAGTTCGGCGGCCCGTGTTGCGGTGTCGTCTGCTGCCCCGGCTCGTGGGTCAGTGCAAGCCCGATGGGGCCATGATTGCGACATCCGGGTGGCGCGTCCCCACCCGCTGACGGGTGGCGGGGTATGCGGAGAACGCGATGTCTCAGAGCACACGAGGTCGCCGACCGAGGCGGAGTCAGGCCACGGCGGGCAGGTGGTCGACCAGGCAACCGTCGACCATGTGCACGACGGCGTGCATCCGTGGCAGGTGCACCAGATCGTGGGTGACGAGGAACGTCGAGGTGTCCTGGGCATCGGTCAGACGCAGACTCAGCTCGATGATGCTGGCCCCCCGCTCCTGATCCAGGGCACTGGTGGGCTCGTCGACCAACAGCACGCTCGGATTGTTCATCAGGGCTCGGGCGATGTTGACGCGTTGGCGCTCGCCACCGGAAAGCTGGTGCGGGCGCTTGTTCCGATGATCAGCCAGGCCCACTTCGGCAAGCAGTTCACCAGCGCGCATGGCGGCTCTGGCCCGGTTGTGCCTGCTGTGCCGCGCCCCGAGCTCGTTCATCACTTGGAGTTGCTCGAGGGCGGTCAGGGACGGGAGTAGGTTCGACTGCTGGAAGACGATCCCGATCCTCTCGCGCCGCAGGACGCTGGCGTCAGCGGAGCTGAGGCCCGTCGCGTCGATGCCGTCGATCAGCACCCTGCCGGAGTCGGGAGTGATCAAGGTTGCGGCCACAGCGAGGAGGCTGGACTTGCCGGAGCCACTGGGGCCGGTAATGCCGGTCACGGTTCCGGGGTGAGCCGTGAGTGAGACGTGGTCGACCGCGGTGACGCGGCTGTCTCCGTCTTCGAAGGTAAGGGTGACGTCATCGAGGCGGATCATCGGTTGCTCCCTAGGGCAGTCAGCGGGTCGGCGGAGGTAACAGAACGGAGGCCGAAGGCTGCACCAGCCAGGCCGAGGGCGACCATGATCGACCCCGGTAGGAACGTGGTGAGCGGACTCAGGAGGAACGGCAGGACGCCGCCGGCGAGCGTCCCGAGGAGGGCAACGAGGCCGATGCCGGCGCCGATGCCGATGAGCAGCACGATCAGTGCCTGCCCCAGGGCGTCGCGGATGAGCGATCGGGTGCTGGCTCCCAGTGCCTTCAGTACGGCGATGTCGCTCTGACGCTGCATGGTCCAGACGGTGAAGAAGGCGCCGATGACCAGGGCCGAGATGCCGAACAGCATGCCCACCATCATCAAGAGCGATCCGATTTCGGACTTGAACGCGCTGAGGGCGGCCAGTGAACCGAGTGTGGTCTGGGCAACGGTGTTCGTCTGCTGGGAGATGGCAGCCCAGTCGGCGTCACCAGAGACGGCGAGCACGGTGGCATAGGCGTCCGGATTCCCGGTGGCTTTCGAGTAGGCCTGCCAGTCGTGCAGGGTCATCTGCACCACCGGGGTGTGGCTGTACCACCCGTCACCCGCAACTGATCGGACCGTGTAGGAGGCACCGGCGATGGTGATCTCGTCACCGGTGTCGGCGCCCAACTCCTTCGCGGCAGAGGTCGAGAGGCTGAGTGATCCGTTCCGGGTCGGGGCCGCATCGTCGAAGCCTGGTTGGACGCCGAAGGCGGCGATCGCGACACGTGCGTTGCCGAACTCGGCGCGAGTCTGGCTGATGCCGACCGGTTGGACATCGCTCACCCCGCCGGCGGTGGACCAGGCCTGTGCCTGGTTGGCGTGCACGGCGGAGTCGGAGAAGTTCGGAGTCGTCGTGCCGCTCGGTGGGGCAGCAAAGACGATGCGGTCCCCCGGCATCGAGAGCACTGCGGAGATGTTCTGGGAGGCGAGTCCTCCGGTGAGCCCACTGAGGAAGCCGACAAGCACGGTGATGAGTGCGACGACCGCGGCGATCAGGAGGAAGCGTCCGCGGGCAAACCGAAGGTCGCGGAAGGCGACGAACATGATATTTCCTTTCTCGTCGCCGGCGTCGACGACCCTGCCCACTCTTCCGGTGGAAGGGACCGGAGACATCGGCCAGTGGCACGGGGTGAGGTCGTGGAAGGACGGAAGGCAGACTCATACTTTCGAACCATGGCCACCGCGTCTGCGGTGCGTAGGCTCGGCCCCATGGCTCACGCTGCGCTGACCCCTGTCTTCGTGGGTCTGCGCACCGGCTTGCACGTGCTGTTCGTCGCCCTCATCGCGCTGGTGATCGGTGGCGCGGCACTTGACCCGACCGGTGCTTCTGCAGAGGTCGTCGTTGCGTTGGCTCTTCTCCTCCTGGCGACCTACCTGCTGGGTGGGCTGTTGGTAGGCAATCACTCCCCCCGAATTCGGTGGCCGAGGCCGGGGTGGCTGGCGCTACTGACCGTTGAGTGGCTGGCGCTGATCTGGTTGACCCCCGAGGCGGCCTACCTCGTCTTTCCGTTGTTCTTCCTCTACCTGCACCTGCTCGGTCGTCGCAACGGCACGATCGCGGTCGTCGCGACAACCGTGGTGGCGATCGTTGCGCTCGGTGTCCATACCGGGTGGAGCGTCGGCGGAGTGGTTGGTCCCGTTGTCGGTGCGGGCGTGGCGGTGATGATCGGACTGGGCTATGAAGCTCTCGCCCGGGAGGCCACGGAACGTGAGCGGCTGATGGCCGAACTCTTCGCGACCCGTGATCAGCTGGTCGCCAGCGAACACGAGGCCGGGGTGCTGGCCGAGCGCGCCAGGTTGGCCAGAGAGATCCACGACACGGTGGCCCAGGGCCTCTCGAGCATCCAGATGCTGCTGTACGCCGCAGAGCGCGCCGACCCCGAATGTCCAGGTCTCCCCCACCTCCAGCTGGCCAGGGAAACAGCCGGCAGCAATCTGGCCGATGCCCGCCGATTCATCCGCGAGCTCACCCCCTCGAACCTCGATGAGGAAGGTCTCGGCGGCGCACTTCGCCGGCTCGCGGAGACCCAGTGGGAACCGCACGGGATCGAGGTGAAGGTGCGGATGGCCGATGCCCCACCCCTGCCGATGCATCTGCAGACAGCATTGCTGCGGATTGCCCAAGGGGCGGTAGCCAACGTGATCCAGCACGCCGATGCGACCACCGCCACCATTACCTTGACCGGCGATCACGAAACGCTTCGCTTCAGTGTTGCTGATGACGGCTGCGGCTTCGACACCGATGCGCCGACCTCGCTACGTCAGCGCGGACGATCCGACTCGTTCGGTCTGCGAGCAACCAAGGAGCGCGTTGATCAGCTCGGCGGCGAGCTCACTGTCGAATCCGTTCCCGGGAAGGGCACCGTACTGATGGTCGACCTCGCTCATATGGAGCCCACACATCTGGATCTCGCATGATCCGGCTCATGATCGCAGACGACCACCCGATAGTGCGCGCAGGTCTCAAGGCCCTGTTCAGCACCGAAGCCGATATCGACGTGGTCGCCGAAGCAGCCACGCCCGATGAGGCGGTGGCAGCCGCCGAACAAGAGAATCCTGACGTGGTCCTGATGGATCTCCAGTTCGGTGCTCGAGCAACCACCGGTGGCGCCGACGCGACCAGGCGCATTCGAGCCCTGCCGGCACCGCCCTACGTGCTCGTACTGACCAACTACGACTCCGACGCCGACATCCTCGGCGCGGTCGAGGCCGGGGCTAGCGGATACCTCCTCAAGGATGCGCCGCCCCACGAGCTCACGGCCGCCGTCTTCGCAGCGGCGTCCGGTGAGAGTGCTCTCGCTCCGATCATCGCCTCCCGGCTGCTCACCAGGATGCGCGCTCCGCAGGTCAGCCTCAGCTCGCGCGAGATGGAAGTGTTGGAGGCGGTGGCCGCAGGACGCTCCAATACGCAGGTCGCCGCCCAGCTGTTCGTGACCGAAACAACCGTGAAGTCACATCTGGCTCACATCTTCTCCAAGCTCGACGTCACCTCGCGCACCGCTGCAGTCGCCGCGGCCCGGCAGCGAGGCATACTCCGGATCCAGCCGTGATCAGTCCTCCGGGTCGTACCCGAGGTTGGGCGAAAGCCAGCGTTCGGTCTCGGCCAGCGACCAGCCCTTGCGCTCGGCGAACTCGGAGACCTGATCCTGCTTGACCCGACCGACCACGAAGTATTGCGACTGCGGGTGCGAGAAGTACCAACCGGAGACCGCCGCTCCCGGCCACATCGCCATGCCCTCGGTCAGCTCGATGCCGGTGTTGTTCTCCACGTCGAGCAGCTTCCACAGGGTGCGCTTCTCGGTGTGGTCGGGGCACGCCGGGTAGCCGGGCGCGGGGCGGATGCCGGAGTACTTCTCGGCGATCAGATCCTCGTTGGTGAGCTCCTCGTCGCTGACGTGCCCCCAGAACTCGGTGCGCACGCGCTGGTGGAGGCGCTCGGCGAACGCCTCCGCCAGCCGGTCGGCCAGTGACTCCAACATGATCGCGGAATAGTCATCGAGGTCGTCCTTGAACTTCATGATCCGCTCGGTGGCGCCGAGACCAGCCGTGACCGCGAAACCGCCGACGTGGTCGGGCAGGCCGGTCTCCTTGGGGGCCACGTAGTCGGACAGCGAACGGTTGGGCACTCCCTCGCGGTGCTCACCCTGCTGACGCAGGTGGTGCAGGATGGTGAGCACCTCACTGCGTGAATCGTCGGTATAGACCTCGATGTCGTCGCCCACGACATTGGCCGGGAAGAATCCGTAGACCGCGTTGGCGGTCAGCCACTTCTCCGCGACCACCAGGTCCAGCATGGCCAAGGCGTCCTCGTAGAGCTTGCGGGCCGTCTCACCGTGCGTAGGGCTGTTGAGGATGTCGGGGAACTTGCCCTTCATCTCCCAAGCATTGAAGAACGGCTGCCAGTCGATGTATTCGCGCAGTTCCCCGAGGTCGTAGTCCTGGAGGACGTGAACGCCCTGCTGACGCGGCGCCGGCGGCTGATAGCCCTCCCACTCGATCGGAGTGGCGTTGGCCCGGGCCTGCTCGATGCTGACCATCGGCCGTTCCTGCTTGGTCGCATGCCGCTTGCGCAGCGAGTCGTAGTCGGACTTGACCTCGGCCATCAGCTTGGCTCGACCGGTCTCGTGGAGCAGCGCGGCCGCAGTCGGGACTGAGCGAGAGGCATCCTTGACCCAGACGACCGGACCGTCGTAACGCGGGTCGACCTTCACGGCCGTGTGGGCGCGCGAGGTGGTGGCGCCGCCGATCAACAGCGGGAGATCCAGGCCCTGACGCTGCATCTCTGCGGCGAAGTTGACCATCTCGTCGAGGCTGGGGGTGATCAGCCCTGAGAGGCCGATGATGTCGGCGTCGTGCTCCTTGGCCGCGTCCAGGATCTTCTGCGCAGGCACCATCACCCCGAGGTCGATCACCTCGTAGTTGTTGCACTGAAGCACGACACCCACGATGTTCTTGCCGATGTCGTGGACGTCGCCCTTGACGGTGGCCATGACGATGGTGCCGTTGGTGTCCTTCACCTTGGCGAGCGCGGGGTCCTTGGCCTTCTCGGCCTCGATGAACGGGATGAGATAGGCGACCGCCTTCTTCATCACTCGAGCGCTCTTGACCACCTGCGGGAGGAACATCTTGCCGGCACCGAACAGGTCGCCGACGACGTTCATGCCGTCCATCAGCGGTCCTTCGATCACCTCGATCGGCCTACCGCCGGACGCCTCCAACTCGCTGCGCAGTTCCTCGGTGTCATCTTCGACGTGCGCGTCGATTCCCTTGACCAGGGCATGCGTGATGCGCTCCCGGATGGGCAGCGAGCGCCACTCGTCGGCGACCTCTTCGGCCTCTTGGGGGGTCTTGTTGTAGGTCTCGGCGATCTCCAGGAGCCGCTCGGCGGCATCGGGGCGTCGATTGAGTACGACGTCTTCGATCCGCTCGCGCAGTTCGGCATCGACGTCGTCGTAGAGGGCGAGTGCACCCGCATTGACGATGCCCATCGTGAGCCCGGCCTTGATGGCGTGGAAGAGGAAGACAGCATGAATGGCCTCGCGCACCGGGTTGTTGCCCCGGAAGGAGAACGACACGTTGGAGATGCCACCGCTGACGAGCGCATGGGGCAGGTTGGCCTTGATCCAGCGGGTCGCCTCGATGAAGTCCAGGCCGTAGGAGGCGTGCTCCTCGATGCCTGTGGCCAGTGCGAACGCGTTCGGGTCGAAGATGATGTCCTGGGCCGGGAACCCGACCTCGTCGACCAGGATCCGGTAGGCCCGCGCGCAGATCTCCTTGCGCCGCTCCAAGTTGTCGGCCTGGCCGTCCTCGTCGAAGGCCATGACGACCACCGCCGCGCCATACTTGCGGCACAGCCGGGCCTGGGCGCGGAACGATTCCTCACCCTCCTTCATCGAGATCGAGTTGACGATCGGCTTGCCCTGGATGCACTTGAGGCCCGCCTCGATCACCTCCCACTTGGAGGAGTCGACCATGACCGGCACCCGGCTGATGTCGGGTTCGGAGGCGATCAGCTTCAGGAAGCGGTCCATGGCCGCGACCCCGTCGATCATGCCCTCGTCCATGTTGACGTCGATGACCTGCGCGCCGGCCACCACCTGCTGGAGAGCGACCGCCAGAGCAGCGTCGTAGTTGCCGTCCTTGATCAGCTTGCGGAAGCGGGCCGAGCCGGTGATGTTGGTGCGCTCGCCGACGTTGACGAAAAGGCTGTCCTCGGTGATGTTCACGGGCTCGAGGCCGGCCAGCCGCAGGATCGGCGCCGAGGCGGCCGGAACCCGTTGCGGCTTCCCACTCACGGCGCCAGCGATGGCCTCGATGTGGGCCGGGGTGGTGCCGCAGCAGCCACCGACGATGTTGATGAAGCCGGCGTCGGCGAACTCGGCCAGCACTGCCGCGGTCTCCTCCGGCGCCTCGTCGTACTCGCCGAAGGCGTTGGGCAGACCGGCGTTGGGATAGCAGGAGACGAACGAGTCTGCGAGGCGGGAGAGCTCGGCAAGATAGGGGCGCATGTCCTTGGCGCCCAACGCGCAGTTCAGCCCTACGGCCAGCGGACGGGCGTGTCGGATCGAGGCCCAGAACGCCTCGGTCACCTGCCCGGACAGGGTGCGGCCGGACGCGTCGGTGATGGTGCCGGAGATGATCACCGGCCAGCGGCGGTCGTGCTCCTCGAACAACGTCTCCAAGGCGAAGATCGCGGCCTTCGCGTTGAGGGTGTCGAAGATCGTCTCGATCATGAGCAGATCGGCACCGCCGTCGACCAGGCCACGGGCCGACTCCAAGTAGGCCGCGACCAGTTGGTCGTAGGAGACATTGCGCGCACTGGGGTCGTTGACGTCCGGCGAGATCGACGCAGTGCGGGTCGTCGGCCCCAGCGCGCCGGCCACGAACCGGGGCCGGGTGTCGGTGGCGACGGCGTCACAGGCCTGCCGGGCCAGCTTGGCGGACTCATAGTTGATCTCGTAGGAGAGTTCGGCCATCCCGTAGTCGTTGAGGGAGATAGCGGTCGCATTGAAGGTGTTGGTCTCGATGATGTCCGCGCCGGCCCTGAGGTATTCCTCATGGATCTCGCGGATGAT
>JARICB010000362.1 GCA_029264225.1 Nocardioides sp.
CTGAGTCTGCGAGTGCGCGACGAGTGGTCCGGTGAGGCACGGGACCCCGCCACCTTGTCCGGCGGGGAAACGTTCGTCGTCTCGCTGGCCCTGGCCCTGGGTCTGGCCGACGTGATCACCCAGGAGGCCGGTGGCGCCGACCTCGACACCCTGTTCGTCGACGAAGGGTTCGGTTCTCTCGACGCCGACACCCTCGAAGACGTGATGAGCACCCTCGACGGCCTGCGCGACGGCGGCCGGGTCGTCGGCGTCGTCAGCCACGTGGGCGAGATGCAGAGCCGGATCCCCAACCAGCTCCGCATCACCAAGGGACGCGACGGCTCTCAGGTGCACATCGCCCTCGGCTGAAGCACGGCAGGGCCGTTAACGCTGGGTGGCCCACTCGGAGACATCGAGGCCCCAGTCGTCGACCAGGCGACCTACTTGGGCTCGGTACATCACCTGGAGCGACTCGACCAGCCCAGCCGGCGGCGTCCACGATGCCTGACTACTGGACTTCGAGGGCCGGTCCACATCGACCAACCTCACCGGAGTCAGGCCCAACCGCGCCCACACGGCGTCTACTGCCGTCTGGGGTGATCGGCGTACGGACTCATAGACCATGACGTGCATGCGAGCGCGCCCGACATGGTGGGCCCACATGGCCAACTGGTCGGCGTAGAACCCGCTGAAGGTCTGCACGGTGATCGGCACCGGATAGGGCCAGGGCGAGGTCGCCCGGGTGGCCGCCAGGCGCATCGCGGAGAGGAAGCGTTCGACGGGATCGCGGAGCAGGACCAGGACCGGGGTCTCGGGGCCCAGCAGAGCAGCGGCGGTCGCGGGAGCGGAGGCGTGTCGCAGATACTGCGGGGTCCACTCCCCCCGCCTGATGTCGTCGAGGGGGAACAGATCGGTGTAGTCAGCAGCCGGCACCAGGGCGTCACCGACCTTGTGGAGCAGGTGCTGCTCCTTCTTGCCGTTGGTGCCGAGACCGACATTCGGGTGCTGGGTCAGCAGGTCGGTGAACCAGGTGGTCCCGGACCGTTGCGCCCCGATCCCCAACCACGCCGGTGTCGTCATGCGGGTCACCCTAGCGGCTGGGCTAGGTTCGACTCGTGATCGATACGACCTTCGTCGACCTTCCTCATCGCAGCCTCGGTGACGCAGCCCTGGCGCGTGCCAGCGAACTCGGTGCAACGCACGCCGACTTTCGCTTCGAACGGGTGCGCTACCAGTACCTCGGCGCCCGCGACGGCATCCTCCAGACGGCCAGCAATGCCGAGGATCTCGGCTTCGCCGTCCGGGTCATCCACCGGGGCGCCTGGGGCTTCGCCTCCGGGGTGGTGCTGACCCCCGACGAGGCAAGGCGCATTGCCGAGACCGCGATCGCCGTAGCGGAGGTCGCCGCCGAGATGACCACCACGCCGGTCCAGATCGCCCCGGAACCGGTCTACGACGACGTCAGCTGGAGTTCGACCTACGAGGTTAATCCGCTCGAGGTCGCCACGGCCGACAAGGCAGAGGTCCTGATCGGGTGGACCAACCGGTTGCGTGAGCACGAGGTCGTCGGCCACGCGACGGCCTACCTCCAGCAGGTGCAGGAGAACAAGTACTACGCCGACCTGACCGGCAGCCGCATTACGCAGCAGCGGGTGCGGTTGCAGCCCGGGTTCGAGGCGATGGGTGAGGACGAGGCCAGCGGGATCTTCGACTCGATGTCGTCGCTCGCCCCGCCGGTGGGCCGGGGCTGGGAGTTCGTGACGCACGGCTGGGACTTCGACACCGAGCTTGCCGAGGTGCCTGACCTGCTGGCAGAGAAGCTGAAGGCACCGAGCGTGGAAGCGGGCTCCTACGACCTCGTTATCCACCCCTCCAACCTGTGGCTCACCATCCACGAGTCGATCGGCCACGCCACCGAGCTCGACCGGGCACTGGGTTACGAGGCCAACTACGCGGGCACCTCCTTCGCCACCTACGACAAGCTCGGCACCCTGCAGTACGGATCACCGGTCATGAACGTGACCGGCGACCGGATCCAGGAGCACGGCCTCTCCAGCGTCGGGTACGACGATGAGGGAGTCGAGACCCAGTCGTGGGACATCGTCAAGGACGGTGTCCTCGTCGGCTACCAGCTGGACCGATCCATGGGGCAGATGAAGCCCGAGCTCAACGACGGTCGCTCCAACGGGTGCGCCTACGCCGACTCCCCGGGCCACATCCCCATCCAGCGGATGGCCAACGTCTCGCTCCAACCGGCACCGGACGGGCCCAGCACCGAGGAACTGATCGGGCAGGTCGAACGCGGTATCTATGTCGTGGGCGACAAGTCCTGGAGCATCGACATGCAGCGCTTCAACTTCCAGTTCACCGGCCAACGCTTCTACCAGATCACCGACGGCCGCCTCGAGGGCCAACTGCGTGACGTGGCCTACCAGGCCACGACTACCGACTTCTGGAACTCGATGGAGGCGGTCGGTGGCCCCCAGACCTGGGTCCTCGGTGGGGCCTTCAACTGCGGCAAGGCCCAACCGGGCCAGGTCGCGGCCGTCAGCCACGGATGTCCGAGCGCGTTGTTCCGCGGCGTACGCATCCTCAACACGTCAGATGAGGCAGTCCAGTGATGACCGCGACCACTCCGCAGCAGCTCGTCGAGCACGCCCTGGCCGTCTCGACTGCCGATGACTGTGTCGTGCTCGTGAGCGACACCTCGAGCGCCAACCTGCGGTGGGCCAACAACACCCTCACCACCAACGGCGTCATGGTCGGAGTCGATGTCACCGTCATCTCCTTCGCCGCCAGCAGTGGCGGGGTCGCGACGGGTTCCGTCTCGGGCAGCGCCAGCACCCTCGAGCAGGTGGCCGTGCTGGTCCTGGGTGCCGATGCCGCCGCCCGGACAGCCGTCGCCGCCGAGGACGCCGCAGAGCTGATCGCCGACCACACCAGCAGCGACTGGGACGACGCCCCGCAGCGCACCGACATCACCGTCTACGACGCCTTCGCGCCGGCGCTCGGCGAGGCCTTCGGCGCCGCCACGGCTGAGGACCGCGTGCTCTACGGCTTCGTCAACCACGAAGTCACGACCACCTTCGTGGGCTCCTCGCGGGGGCTGCGGCTGCGGCACGTGCAGCCCACGGGTCACTACGCGTGCACCGCCAAGGACCTCTCGCTGACCCGCAGCGCCTGGGTCGGCGGTGCTACCCGCAGCTTTGCTGATGTGGACGCAGCAGCCATGGCCGACACGGTCAGGACCCGGCTCTCGTGGGCGCAGCGTCAGATCGACCTGCCCGCGGGACGCTACGACACGATCCTGCCGCCATCGTCGGTGGCCGACCTGATGATCGACACCTACTGGGGTGCCGGCGCCCGGGTCGCCCACGAGGGCGAGTCGGTCTACAGCCGGCGTGGGGGTGGCACCCGCATCGGCGACCAGCTCGTCAAGCGC
>JARICB010000384.1 GCA_029264225.1 Nocardioides sp.
GTCGCCAACGGCGACGACGTACGTCGACTGCTCAACGCCACGGGCGGCCTCCCACTCCTGATCGAGCAGATCGCGGTGCAAGTAGCGGGGGTCGGCCTGACCAACGTCGTGGCCACTGCCTCCCTCGCCGAAGCGGTCCGCGGCTCCTACGAACTCCTCGACGAGGACCAGCAACAGTGCTTTCGTCGCCTTGCGCACATGAGCTCGCCCGTGTCGCTGAACCTGCTCGCCGAGGTTGCCGAGACGGACCGCGACCACGTCATCTCCCTGGCAGGGGCTCTTGTACGCCGCAGTCTGATCGAACTCCTTCCCGACGGCCGTTTCGACATGCTGGCGCCCATCCGTCGCTACGGGCAGGCCCTTACCGCCACGACCGACGATCGTCAGGCGACCCAGCGCGCCCTACTGCGCTGGGCTGATCGGGTTGCTCCTACCGACTTCAATACCGGTGCCGCTGATGCTCCGTGGCTGGCCGACCTGACGGTCATGCGCGCCACCATCACCCGGGCGTGCGAGGACGACGCGACTCGCCCGCTCGGCTACGCCCTGGCCAATCGGATCTTCTCCTCCCTCTACACCTCCCTGCTGGCGGGCGACGCGTTGGAGATCCTGGAGGCGGTCCTGCTCAGCGGCGATGGGCCGGCAGCGATCGGCGCACAGGTGGCTCGGCGTGCCGGGATCGCCGCCTCCGAGATGCGCGGCACCTACGAAGGGCTGTGGCTCCTCGACCGCGCCGACAAGCACGCCCAGAGCGCACCCGACCCCGCCGGTGAGCTCGCCAAGAATGCCTCGATCCGTGCAGAGATGCACCTTGACGCAGGGGCTCTGAGACAAGCCGAGGCAGAGGCCCTGCGCGCACTCGACCTCGATGCAGCCGGTGGGGAGATCCGTCGCCAGGTGCTGCGCACCTTGGCCGATGTCCAGGTCTCCAAGGGTGATTTCAGGGCTGCGGAAGCCACGATCTCCGCGATCGTGTCGGGCCGTCTGGAGCGGGACGAACAGTGGACTGCCATCTCGGCCCGGACCATGGTGGCCACCATGACGCTGGAGCACGGCCGCCCGGCCGAGGCCCTCTCCGCCGCCCGCGCCGTGGTCCGCGATGCCCGGGCCGTCGCGGAGGACCGGGTCGCGCTCCTGGCCGAAACCCTGCTGCGCCGCCTCGATCCGACCTACCAACCGGACCCGGTCGACCGCGAGACCCTGCCGTGGGCGGTCCGCCTGCCCGTGCTTACCCAGGACTCTCGCGATCTGCTGCGCGCAGGAGACTTGGCGCACGCCACGGGCCTCGCCGCCGATGTGGTCGTCATGGCTGACAGCGCCGGGCTGGGACGCGACGGGGTCGAGGCTCGCCTGCTGCTCGGTCGTGCCCTGCTGGCCAGTGGCGATCATGCCCAGGCAGCCACTACGCTGCTCGCCGCGTTGGAACGGGCAGCACCCATGCCCATGCCGCTGCGCGTCGCCGATGCTCTCGACGCCCTCGCCCGACTCGGCCAGCAGCACGGCGTACGCGAGGCTCGCTCGTTCTCGGCGACCGCGATGGCGCTGCGGGTCTCACGGCAAGCAACGCCGTGGGGATACACCGCAGACACGCCGGTTCGTGCCGTCGGATCTGTCCCGCCCGGCTGGATCGTCGACGACCACTTCACTGCGGCAGGCGTGGCAGCGGTCGCCGCACTGCTGTCGGGTCCACCAGATCGACACATCGACACCGCCCTGGGCGAACTCACCAAGGCCGAACGGCTGGTGGCGGACCGGGTTGCGGACGGCTTGACCAGTCGTCAGATCGCCGAGGAACTGTTCGTCTCACCACGCACGGTCGACGCGCACCTGACGCACATCTACCGCAAGCTCGACATCAATACCCGCGCCCGGTTGGCCGCCATCGTCACCGACGCACGCTGACCTTGCCTCAGCGTCGGCTGTGGTCGCGGAATCCGCGCTGGGTCTTGCGTCCGAGATAGCCGGCCGTCACCAGGTGCTCGAGGAGCGGTGCGGGGGCGAAGCCGGGTTCGCGGAACTCCAGGTAGAGCTCGCGCTGGATGGCCAGCGCGACATCGTTGCCGACCACGTCGAGCAGTTCGAACGGCCCCATCGGCAGGGCGCAACCCTGCTTCATCGCCGTATCGATGTCGTCGGCGGTGGCGTAGTGCGCCTCCAGCATCTTGACGGCGTCGTTGAGGTAGGGGAACAGCAGGGCGTTGACGATGAAGCCAGCCCGGTCACCGCAGGAGACGGCGACCTTGCCGATCTGGTGGCAGAGTGCGCGCACGGTCTGCGCTACGTCCTCACCGGTCGCCACTGTCGAGACGACCTCTACCAGCTTCATGACGGGCGCCGGGTTGAAGAAGTGCATGCCGACGACGTCTTGGGGACGACGGGTGGCCTTGGCCAACGCGATCACGGGTAGGGAGGACGTGGTCGTGGCCAGGATGGCACCGGGCTTGCAGATCTCGTCGAGGTTCTCGAACAGCGTGGTCTTGATCCGCAGGTCCTCAGCGATCGCCTCGACCACCAGATCCACCTGGCCCAGATCATCCAGGGAGGTCGATCCGCTCACCCGGGCGAGCACCTCGGTCTTCGCCGACTCCTCGAGTCGGCCACGCTGGATCGCCTTGTCGAGTGACTTCTCGATCGTGGCTCGCACACTCTCGACCTTGGCGGCCGAACGGCCGACGTACACGACCTCGAGACCGCTCTTGGCGAAGACCTCCACGATGCCGCTGGCCATGGTGCCGGTCCCGACCACCCCGACTGTCCCGATCGGGCGCTGGAACTGCGGTTGATCCTCGACCGACGGCGTCTGGTCGTCGACGACCATGGTCGAGGAGTCGGCGCGCTCGTAGGTGTAGAAGCCGCGCCCGGACTTTCGTCCGAGCAGCCCCGCGGTGACCATCTGCTTGAGGATCGGCGCGGGCGCGTGCAGACGGTCGCGGCCCTGGCGATACATCGTCTCGAGGATCTCGTACGCCGTGTCGAGGCCGATCAGGTCGAGCAGGGCGAGCGGCCCCATGGGGTAGCCGCACCCGAACCGCATGGCGGCATCGATGTCTTCGCGGGTGGCGTACCTGCCCTCGAACATCGACACGGCGTGATTGAGATAGCCGAACAGCAAGGTGTTGGCGATGAAGCCGGCCTTGTCACCACACACGACGGGGTTCTTGCCGAGCGTGCCTACCAGGCCCTCGACGTCGGCAAGGACGTCGGGCTCGGTCACCACGGTGCGGATGATCTCGACCAGGTTCTGCACCGGCGCCGGGTTGAAGAAGTGCAGGCCGACGACTCGACCCGGGCGACTGTTCGAGGTGGAGATCTCGGTCACGGAGAGCGAGGAGGTGTTCGTGGCCAAGATGGCATCCGGCTTGACGACGTCGTCGAGCCTGCGGAACAGGTCCTTCTTCAACTCCAGCGACTCGACGACCGCCTCGACCACGAAGTCGGCCTCGGACAGTCCACCCAGATCCGTGACGAAGGAGATGCGGGCAAGGATCTCTGCCTGTTGCTCCTCACTCATCTTGCCGCGTGCGACCGCGCGGCCGGTGGAGTTGGTCAGGTGGGCGCGACCCCGCTCGACCGCCTCCTGGTTGACCTCGGCTCCCACTACCGAGAAGCCGTGGCGGGCGAACACCTCCGCGATGCCCGCCCCCATGGTCCCGAGACCGATGACACCAATGACGTCGAACGTACGGGGAGCCCGCTCGGGCGCAGCGAAGGTCATGGCCGCATGATCGCACGAGTCGGGCGAGCACCGACGGCCAACTCGGCCTCAGGCGTAGTCGTGAAAGCCGTGACCGGTCTTGCGACCGAGGTGGCCGGCCGCGACCTTCTGCTCCAGCAGCGGGGCCGGCGCGAAACCGGGCTCCTTGAACTCGGCGAAGAGTTCCTGCTGGATGGCCAGGGAGACGTCGTTGCCGACCACGTCGAGAAGGGCGAAGGGGCCCATCGGGAAACCGGCGTGCTCCTTGATCGCGGCGTCGATCTCGGCGAGCGGCACCCCACCGTCGGCGTGCAGGGTGACGGCGTCGTTGAGGTAGGGGAAGAGCAGCGCGTTGACGATGAAGCCGGCGCGATCTCCGCAGGAGACTGCGACCTTGCCGATGCTCGCGCACAGCGCCTTCGTCGTCTCGTCGACCTCGGGGTCGGTGAGTTCGGTGGTGACGACCTCGACCAGCTTCATGACCGGCGCCGGGTTGAAGAAGTGCATACCGATGACCAACTCGGGGCGCCCGGTGGCATTCGCGCACGAGGCGATCGGCAGCGAGGAGGTCGTAGTGGCCAAGATTGCGCCCGGCTTGCAGATGCGGTCGAGGTCGGCGAAGAGCTCGGTCTTGATGCCCAGGTCCTCCGCGATGGCCTCAACCACGAGGTCGACGTCGCCAAGTGCGGATCGCTGGGTGGTCCCGGTGAGTCGGCCCAGTACGTCGCTCTTGGTGGCCTCGTCGAGCTTGCCCCGGGAGATCGCCTTGTCGAGCGACTTCTCGATCGCTGCCCGAACACCACCCACCTTGTCGTCGGAGCGACCGACGTACACGACCTGGTAGCCGCTCTTGGCGAACACCTCCACGATGCCTGAGGCCATGGTTCCGGTCCCTACGACCCCCACGGTGGCGATGGTGTGGCGGAGAGCGGGGGCAACCGCATCGAGTGCGGTGTCCGCGTCGGCGAAGGTCGTGCCCTGCGCCACCATCGTCTCCAGCAGGTCGGCCGGCTTGTGCAGGTTGTCGCCCGACCCGGCGTACCGCTCGGCGAGCAGGTCGCGCACCTCGCGCAGACCGATCTCGTCGAGCATGCTCAGGGGGCCTACCGGGTATCCGCAGCCGAAACGCATGGCGGCGTCGATGTCGACCCGCGAGGCGTAGGACTGCTCATACATCCGCACGGCGTGGTTGAGGTAAGGCAGTACCAGCGTACGGCTGATCGGGTCGGAGACGAGCTGTGAAGTCATGTCGGGGAGTGTGACACGTGTTCTACTCACGAGTAATGGGCTGCTCACTACTCGGTCAGAGATGTCGGTCACGCCGCCGGGTACGCTCCGTCCCCGTGAGGATCGTCGTTGCACGCTGCCAGGTCGACTATGCCGGCCGACTGACTGCCCATCTGCCCATGGCCACCCGGGTCCTGATGATCAAGGCCGACGGATCGGTGCTGGTGCACTCCGACGGCGGGTCCTACAAGCCGCTGAACTGGATGTCGCCACCGGCCACGTTCCGCGAGGGCACCACTGAGGACGGCGAGGTGGAGTGGACCGTGACCGCGACCAAGACTGACGACACCTTGCGGATCTTGATCGGCGAGGTGATCAGCGACTCCTCCCACGACCTCGGGATCGACCCCGGCCTGCGCAAGGACGGTGTCGAGAAGCACCTCCAGGAGTTGCTGGCCGAGCATCCGGGCACCCTGGCCGCTGGTCTGACGCTGGTACGCCGCGAGTTCCCCACCGCTATCGGGCCGGTCGACCTCATGTGCCGCGACGAGGCCGGCCTCAGCGTGGCGGTGGAGATCAAGCGTCGCGGGGAGATCGACGGCGTCGAGCAGTTGACGCGCTACCTCGAACTACTCAACCGCGATCCCCTGCTCAACCGCTTGGGTCCGGTGCGCGGCATCTTCGCCGCCCAGGAGATCAAACCCCAGGCCCGGGTCCTGGCCACGGATCGCGGCATCGCCTGCGCCCTGGTCGACTACGACTCGCTGCGAGGCATGGACGACTCCGAGCATCGCCTCTTCTGATGGAGCCGATCTTCCACATCGCGACTCGCGTGGACTGGGAGGACGCCTGTCGCACCGGCGCCTACTCGACCTCCACCGTCGACCGGACACTCGCACAGGAGGGCTTCATCCACGCTGCTCGGCGCGAGCAGGTCGATGGTGTCTTCGCACGCTACTACCGCGACCTGCTTGAGCCCCTCGTCCTGCTCGTGATCGACCCGGCACGCCTCGAGGGTGCCCCTGTTCGGGAGGACCCGGTCGGCCAGGACACGTATCCGCATATCTACGGGCCAATCAACACCGCCGCCGTCGTCGACGTACAACCGCTCGAGCAGCAGACCTGAAGCAGTCCGATCGCCGGGCCGGACGGCCCCGTTCCGCACTCGCCTCCGCATCCCCTCCCGTCACTGCTTCACCATGTTGAGTAGGGAAACCCCTACTCAACATGGTGGAGCGTCGCCGTCGAGAACCGAGAGTGGTTCACCTGCAGGGGGACTCGCACCAGCGCCCGGCTTGTGAACGGGGCCCGAACTGTGCGCCCCTGTTCCTAGGTTATCGGCCAATGCTTGGGTCTCGAACCTAGAGATTCACCGGTCAGCCGGTGAATCTAGAGGCCCACCACGGAACCAATTCAGGCGGCCTTGTCGGCCTTCAGCTTCTTCACCTTGACCAGCTTGCGCTTCTTGACGGTGTAGCCGGGCGGGAGCGTTCCCTCCTGGAGCATGCGCAGGGGGCAGCGGTTGCACTTCGTCTTGGAGACGCAGCACTCCTTCTTCGGGAGCTTGGCGACCTTGTCGCTCTTGCTCTTGCCTTTGCCCATACCGACACCCTACGCCATCTTAGGCAAGGCTTACCTGAAAGGTGGTCCCTTTCTTTTCAGCCGCGGGTCCAGCCGTCGGCATCGCCCGTGATCAGCACCGACCCACCACCGGGCAGCATGAGGTCGTGGCCGCTGGCGCGTGGCACCCCAAGGATGACCGGCAGGCTGATTGCGATCACCCCACCGTGAGTGATCACCAGCACCGCCTCGCCGCGGTGGATGTCCTTGATCTCCTCGAGCACGCCAACGACGCGATCGACGACCTCCGCGATCACCTCTCCACCTGGGACAGCAGCCGTGTCGTCACCGGAGATCCAGGCCTCGAAGACCGGCCCCAGGGCAAGCGCCTCGTCACCATCGGTGCCCGCCAGCGCGCCCACGGAATACTCCCGCAGGCCCTCCCGGACGACCACCTCGACGCCGAGCACCGCCGCCACGATCTCGGCGGTCTGGACCGCCCGGGACAGCGGACTGCTCCAGACTCGGACGATCCGCTCACCGCGCAGTCGTTCGGCCAACTCGCGCGCCTGCTGGCGACCGACTGCGCTCAGGCTGCCGCCGTCGTCGGTGATCTGCGCGCTCTCGTACCTGGCCTCACCGTGGCGAGCCACGTACAGCCGAGCCGCGCACTGCAGGTCGCTCATGACCCGAGCCTACGCTCAGATCAGGGCAGGTCGTTGGCCTTGCGGATGACCTCGACGATGCCACCCATGATCTCGGTCAGGCCGAAGTCCTTGGGCGTGTAGATGGCCGCCACCCCCTGCTCGATCAGCCGCTTGCCGTCGGAGACGGGGATGATCCCGCCGACGATGACCGGCAGGTCCGCCAACCCTGCTGCGCGCAACCCCTCGAGCACGTCGGGCACGAGTTCCATGTGCGACCCGGACAGGATCGAGAGTCCTACGCAGTGCACGTCCTCGGCGATGGCTGCCGCGACGATCTGCTCGGGGGTCAACCGGATGCCCTGGTAGATGACCTCGAACCCAGCATCGCGCGCGCGTACGGCGACCTGCTCGGCGCCGTTGCTGTGGCCATCGAGACCCGGCTTGCCGACGAGCAAGCGCAGTCGGCCACCGAGTTCCTCGCCGGTCGCACGGACCCGCTCACGCACGGTCGAGAGCTCGGCGCCGGCCTGGGCAGCGCCGACAGCACCGGAGACGCCCGTAGGTGCTCGGAACTCGCCGAAGACCTCACGCAGCGTGCCGGCCCACTCCCCCGTGGTCGCGCCGGCGCGGGCCGCTGCCAACGTGGCGTGCATCAGGTTCGTGTCGGTCTTGGCCTCGGCGGCCAGCGTCGCGAGCGCGGCCATCACGGCCGCCTCGTCGCGTTGCTCCTTCCATGCCGCCACCGAATCGAGCGCGGTCTGCTCCGCCTGCGGATCGGCCGCCATGATCGCCTCGTCCAGGTTGGCAGTCAGCGGGGACGGCTCGGTGGTGTCGAACTTGTTGACCCCGACGATGATCTCCTCCCCGGCCTCGATCCGAGCCCGACGAGCAGCGTGTGCGCTGACCAACTCCTGCTTCATGTAGCCGGACTCGACGGCCGCGATCGCACCGCCCATCGCCTGCACGCGATCGATCTCCGCCTTCGCGCTCTCGACCAGCGCGGCGACCTTCGCCTCGATGACGTGCGAGCCGTCGAAGATGTCCTCGTATTCGAGCAGGTCGGACTCGAAGGCCAGCACCTGCTGCAGCCGCAGCGACCACTGCTGGTCCCACGGACGCGGCAGGCCGAGGGCCTCGTTCCAGGCCGGAAGCTGTACGGCGCGGGCGCGCGCGTTCTTGGAGAGCGTGACGCCCAGCATCTCCAGCACGATCCGCTGCACGTTGTTCTCCGGCTG
>JARICB010000392.1 GCA_029264225.1 Nocardioides sp.
GCCCGGGACGTCCGACGGTCCGGCAGCCAGGCCCACCCCATCGTCGGACGTTGCCCGGGACGTCCGACGGTCCGGCAGCCAGGCCCACCCCTTCGTCGGACGTCCCGCAAGGAGGGTGCTCGTCCGAGGGATTCTAGGATCAACTCCCGGACAACACTGAGAAGACCGTGCGCCATGCTGACGGCGACTCCCGCGGCCGAGGCTGCTGCAGGTCCGGACGTTCCTGGTAAGAGCAGGCGGCCTTCCGCGGAGATCCGACGGACTCCAGCCAGGCACCAGTAAGCAGTGGCGTCACCGATGTGGCGAGCTAGCCAACCCTCCGGCGGGTCAGCCGTTCCAACTGTTGAGCGGCTCTGCCGATGCTTGGCCCGAGCTCACGAACGCCTTCAGCGAGGTCAGCGCCCGCTGCACCGCCCGTGCAGACTGTGGGAGCGAGTCGATGATTGGCCAACAGTTCGGCGACAGCGATGGCGGACGGACGATCCTCGTGAGTAGCGACCCCGAGTACGACTGCGCAAGCCGCATGACTCGTCACCGCCGTCTCCCAACTGCTTGCCGGGACGTCAGCCCCCAGGTAGAGCACGTTCAAGCCACTCCTGCGGCTCGCGGTGGCGAAGGCCAAGGCGCCGAGTTCGTGTTGACTGCCCGCAGGTAGTCCGACCACGACGGCGGAGCCTCGCGGGCTGCCTCCGGCCGCATCGAACGCCGCAGAGAGCCGCCGGTGGACGGCATGACTCGCCGCATGCTCCCCAGCGACGTCGATCTCTCCGCGCGCCCAGCCCTCGCCGAGCGCCGTGAGGGTGGGGCACAGCCAGGAGTCGACGATGTGCTCGAACGACCCCAGCCCGAAGCCTGCGTCAAGGCTCTCATCGATTCCTGCGCTGTCCAGGCGGGCGGCCGCGCTGAGAAACCAAGCGGTGTATACGTCCGCGCCTGGCTGGGCGACTACGTGGGCTTTCGGGGTGTCGTCGTCGGCCCAGCCATCCGGCAGGGCAGCAGTCGTTCCACTACGGATCGACTCGGCAGCGGCGGCCGGGGACCAGCCGTCGTCCACGAGTCGACGCATGGTCGAGATGACCGACAGGGCCTCGCGGTCGTACAACCGGTAACCCGACTCGCTGCGCTGGGGCACTGGTACGCCGTACCTGCGCTCCCACGCTCGCAGGGAGGTCTCGGGGACCCCCGTCAGTTGGGCTGCCCGCTTGATTGTGTACATGGTTCGTCAAAGGTACAGCCACAACCTTAGACAAACCATTGACAACGCGGTCGATCTCACATCTAATTCAATCTTGAACGACAAGCGCAGCCCCGCTGCGACGGTCAACACGAAGCAGGCAATGATGAAAACAGCCCAACTGCTGTCCCGTCCCATCTATGCCCCCGCGGCCAGGGACCACCGGTCGACGCTCGGACGCAGAGCCCGCGCACCCAGATCAGCCTCCGCGGTGGCGGTTGACACCGCTGCGACCGGCACCGGCGGCTTGGCCGAAGATCTCTGGAACAGGCACGGTCGGGCTGTCTACTCCCTCGCGCATACGCTCCTCGGCGATGAAACAACGGCCATGCGAGCTGTCGCCCAGGCGATGGTGGACTTCGTTGGCCGCGACATCTGTACGCCGGCCGAGGACACCGGACGCACCTTGGCAGCTCTCGTCTACCGGCGCAGCGCCGAACTTGCCAAGGAGACCTCCACCCCTACGCACTTGACGCCCGGGATGGAGGGCCTCGCACGTCTGGCCCAACTCCAACGCGCGTCCCTGGCGTTGTGCACTTTCGGCGGACACACCTACGGTGATGCCGCAAAGGTGCTGGGCATCGCGCCGCTCACGGTTGCACAACTGCTGACCTCAGGCTTGGACGAGCTCAGCCGAATGTCGCGCACGAACTGACGTCACCGGGACCTGCCAGCGCCCGGTCGTTTCCCATATCGGGCGCTGGGCAGCGGTCCACTGTGATCACCCGCTCGGCGCGAGACATCACTCCGGAGAGGTGACGACACAGCCGCAGGAATCGTTAGTCTGCGAGATGTGGCGACAACCTCTCCAGACCCGAGCGAGTCCGACTCTGCGGGCGGGCCGATCATTGCCCTTCCGCGGTCGACCGTCGTGCTGCTGAGTGTCGGGGGCGCCGCACTGGGCGCCGCCGCGCTCTACGGCGCGGCCCAGATCGTCGCTCCGATGATGCTCGCGCTGGTCCTGACGATCGCGGTGCTGCCCATCGGGGCCGCTGCGCGTCGGCACCGCTGGCCCGGCTGGCTGGCGACCTTGGCGATGCTGGTCTCCTCCTATGCCATTCTGGTGGTCCTTATCGTTGGTTCGGCGCTGTGCATGGTGAAACTGGCCGGCATCCTGCCCACCTACGCCAGCAAGGCCACAGACCTGACCGACCAGGTCCAGAACTGGCTCGAGTCGACGGGCCTGAACAACTCGTCGAGCGAGAAGGCCTTGCAGCAGATCGACCCGAGCAAGGTCACCGCTCTTCTCGAGAGGATTCTCTCCGGCGTCCTGGGCGGCTTCGGCGACATCTTCGTTCTGGTCACGTTGATGTTCTTCTTCGTCTCCGCGGTGGCCGGCTTCGCACCGCGGATGCGTGCGCTTGCACGCTCCAAGCCTGAACTCACCCTCTCCCTGGCACGCTTCGTCAACGCCACCCAGCGCTACCTCGTGGTGACCGCCCTCTTCGGGGCAATCGTCGCGGTCCTCGACACCGGCGCCCTGTGGCTGCTGGGAGTGCCACTCCCGCTGGTGTGGGGATTCTTCTCGTTCCTCACCAACTTCATCCCGAACATCGGGTTCGTCATCGGCGTCATCCCACCAGCACTGCTGGCGCTGCTCGACTCCGGCTGGCAGTCGATGCTGATCGTCATCCTCGTCTACTGCGTGCTGAACGTGACCATCCAAACCTTCATCCAGCCACGCTATGTCGGCGCCACCGTGGGCCTGAGCGCCGAGGTGACCTTCCTGTCGCTGGTCGTGTGGACCTTCCTGCTGGGTGCGCTGGGCGCGCTGTTGGCGGTGCCGATGACCCTGCTGATGCGGGCCCTGTTCATCGACTCAGACCGTCGAGCGAACTGGGTCGAACCCCTGATCACCACCAAGGTCGACCCCGAGGACGAGCCCGGGCCCGGACCGAACGACCGTGCACGGCGCGCCGCACCAGCCACGTGATGAGGGTGCCGCCGACGGGAGCACACCCATGGGACTGATGATCCCGATCCTGCTCCTGGGACTGATGTCGAGTCTCTCGCCGAGCACGATCGTCGTGTTCATCC
>JARICB010000001.1 GCA_029264225.1 Nocardioides sp.
CGGTAATCACCTGCTGGCTGGCGACGGGGGTGACCAGGGAGGCCCGGTCCCGCACCGCGGAGCCGAGCAGCAGCTCCTCGGTCGCGGCGGCGTCCGGATAGCCGACGGAGGTCTTCATCAGGAACCGGTCGAGCTGCGCCTCGGGCAGCCGGTAGGTGCCGGACTGTTCGATCGGGTTCTGGGTAGCGATCACCATGAACGGGTGAGGTACGTCGTGGGTGATGCCATCGACCGTGACGTGTCCCTCCTCCATCACCTCGAGGAGCGCGGCCTGGGTCTTGGGTGAGGCGCGGTTGATCTCGTCGGCCAGCACGATGTCGTGGAAGATCGGGCCGGGATGGAACTCGAAGGTGCCCTTGTGCTGGTCGTAGACGGTCACTCCGGTGACATCCGAGGGCAGCAGGTCGGGGGTGAACTGGATACGTGCGTGCGTGCCCTCGATCGTGTTGGACAGGGCCCGGGCCAGCATCGTCTTGCCGGTGCCGGGCAGGTCCTCGAGCAGCAGGTGGCCCTCGGAGAGCAGGCAGGTCAGGGCGAGGCGGACCACTTGATCCTTGCCCAGCACTGCGAGCCCGATGTTGTCGGCCATCTGGGTAAACGCGGAGGCGAACCAGGTCGCCTGTTCTGCGGTGAGCGAGCCGGTCGCGGTCGCCGCAGAGGCGGGGGTGGTCATGGTCGGCATGCCAGTCATCGGCGGGGCCCTCTCCAGCACGGTCCGGGATTCGTGTCGAAGGGTACGCGGGCTCACGCTCGTCGTGTGGCGAGTGACAGACTTGGGTCGTGAAATCGCTCAGCGCATCGCCGGTGGAGGAGTAGACCGAGCCGTGAAGATCCGCCTGCTCGGCCCTACGGTGATCGCGTTCGTTCTGGTGGCGATCGCGACTGCCCTCGGCTTCTGGCAGTTGGCGGCCTGGCAGGACCGCCGCGTCGCCGAGGCTCGTGACCTGACCGAGTTGACGCCTCTGCCCCTCGACGACGTGATGAGCTCCGACGACCCGTTCCCCGGTCGAGACGTGGGCCGCCCCGTGACCGTTGAGGGCACCTGGCTTCCCGACGGCGCGTTCTACGTCTCGGGTCGCGAATATGAAGGTCGCGACGGATTCTGGGTCGTAGCGCCGATGGCCGTCGGCGACGCCGACGAGCCGGCCATTCCGGTGGTGCTCGGCTGGACCGAGGAGATCGAGACCGCCCTCGTGCCGAGCGGCCCGGCCTCGATCACCGGCTGGCTCCAGCCCTCCGAGGGCAACGGCTCCTTCGACGACGACCCGACCGACCGCGTCGTACCCCAACTGCGCACGGCCGATGCGATCCAGCTCGTCGACAACGATCTCTACAGCGCCTATGTCGTGGCCACCGAGCCCACCGCGGGACTCTCGCCGGCGGAGCTCAACGCCTTGCCCGAGGTCGGCCGCTTCACCGCGCTGCGCAACCTGCTCTACGCGTTCGAGTGGTGGGTCTTCGCCGGCTTCGCCGCGTTCGTGTGGTGGCGCTGGGTCCGTGACGAGCAGGCCGTGGAGAGGGCCGTGGCAGACTCGCCGTCGTGAAGGCTGCCTTGCTCCGTTATCGCATCATGGCCACCGTCGTCGGTGTGCTGCTCATCGTGCTGTGCCTGATCGGCCTGCCCCTGCACTACGGCTACGTGCTGTTCCCCGAGTCGCTGCCCGAAGGGGGACGGGCCTACCAGCTCGGCGCCGACATCTCCGCCTATCTCGGGGTGGCGCACGGCTGGCTCTACCTGATCTTCTTGATCATGGCCTTCATGCTCGGGCGCCGGGCCCGCTGGGAGATGCCGTTCCTGGTGGTCACGCTGCTGTGTGGCACCGTGCCGATCCTGTCGTTCTGGGCCGAGCACCGCGCCACCGTGAAGGTGCGAGCCGAGTACCCCGAAACGGCTTGACCTCGTGACGACGGCGTTCGTGCTCGGCGGTGGCGGCGTCCTTGGCGCCGTCGAGGTGGGCATGCTGCGCGCCCTGTTCGAACGAGACATCACCCCCGACCTGGTTCTCGGCACCAGCGTCGGCGCCCTCAACGGTGCGATGGTGGCCCGCGAGCCGTCGATCTCGGTGATCGAGCGGCTCGTCGACCTCTGGGCGTCCACGGCTCACACCAAGAACCAGTCGAAGCGCCACCCGAAGTCATCGGAGGCTGGCGATCTGTTCCGGGACCGACCGCTGCGGACCGTACGTCGCGTGGTGTCCACCGGCGGCACGCACGTGTATTCGGCCAAGCCGCTGCGCGACCGGTTGGTCGACGAGCTCGGCGACCTGACGTTCGAAGACCTACCCGTCACCTTCGGAGTCTGCGCGGCCAGCATCGAGCGGGCCGCTGAGCACTGGTTCACCAGTGGTCCCCTGGTGCCGGCGATCGTGGCCAGCGCCGCCGTGCCCGGACTGTTGCCGCCGGCGCAGGTGACCACGGAGTTCGGCGAGGAGCACTTCCTCGACGGCGGCATCGTCAACTCCATCCCCGTCGGTCGCGCGGTCGCTCTGGGGGCGACCCGGATCTTCGTGCTCCAGGTCGGCCGGATCGATCGACCACTGACACCGCCCAAACGCCCGTGGGAAGTGGCGCGAGTCAGCTTCGAGATCGCTCGCCGGCACCGATTCATGCGTGAACTCTCCGAGATCCCGGACACGGTGGAGACACACGTCTTGCCCGCGGCCGGCACCTCGGGCAAGGACGACACCATGCTGGCCTTCCGCGACTTCGAGTCGGTGCTGCAACGCATTGATGCGACCTACGACGCCTCCAAGCGCTACCTCGACGAGCACCTGGCTGGCCGGTGATCTGGGTACTGCGCCGACTGGTGATCGCGCCGGCGCTGATCGTCCTTACTGGCGTCGTCTGGGTCACCCTGCCGTTCTGGGTGATCGCCGCGGCAGCCCTGGCGCCGATCCTGCCGGGACGTTGGCGGGCTCTGCGGCTGCTGTGGGTGACGATGCTTTACCTCAGTGCCGAGTCGCTGCTGCTGCTGGTGATGTTCGGTCTGTGGGTCGCCTCCGGCTTCGGCTGGCGGCTGCGTACGCCCTACTTCGCCGGTATCCACTACGAGCTCGTGCGCTGGGTCCTGGTGGTGTTCTTCCGCGAGGCCAAACGGGTGTTGGCGCTGCGGATCCGCACCGACGGACCCGGTCCCGACCAGCATCCCGAGCGACCGGTGTTGGTGTGTTCGCGCCATGCGGGGCCGGGCGACTCGTTCACGCTGATGTATGCGCTGCTGCACTGGTATGACCGCGAGCCGCGAGTGGTGCTCAAGGACACGCTGGCATGGGATCCGGCCATCGACGTGTTGCTGCACCGCATCCCGGCCACCTTCATCTCCACCAGTCCGGCACCGGGGGAGGACTTCGAGAGCAAGATCGCCCGGCTGGCCAGCGACCTCGACAGCAACGACGCGTTCGTGATCTTCCCCGAGGGGGGCAACTTCACCCCGGCCAGGCGGGAGAAGGCCATCGCTCGGCTGCGCAAACTGGGGCTGCATCAGATGGCCGATCGAGCGCTGGCGATGACCAACGTGCTCGCGCCCCGACCGGGCGGGTTCCTCGCCGCCCTGGACGCGGCGCCCGAGGCCGACGTCGTACTGGTCGCGCATACCGGCCTCGATCATCTGCTGACCGTGGCCGACGTGTGGCGCGAACTGCCGATGGACAAAGAGCTGACCATGCGGTGGTGGCAGGTGCCGCGCGCCGAGATCCCCCTAGGCCGCGACGAGCGGATCGAGTGGCTCTTCGCCTGGTGGGAGCGCATCGACGACTGGGTCGAGAACAACAAACCGACCGACCTCGCTCGCCGCTAGCCCCTCGCCCGCTGGTCCTCACACGCACACGAGCCCCGGACCGCTTGGTCCGGGGCTCGCGAGGTGGTGTGTCAGTTCTTGTTGCGCGGCACGTCGTCAACGTCGATGACCTCGGCAGGAGCAGCCGGGGTCGAGGCCTCGTGCGGACCATCGGCGGAGTCGCTGAGCGCCTCGCCCGGGGCACCACCGGCGACGTCGTCGCTGGCGGACTTGTCCTGGAGCGGGTCGCTCAACGG
>JARICB010000074.1 GCA_029264225.1 Nocardioides sp.
CTACGACCACGGCGTTGGGTGGGACGTCCTTGGTCACGACGGCACCGGCACCCACCATGGCCTGCCGGCCGATCCGGATACCGGGAAGGATCGTCGCATTGGCCCCGATCGATGCCCCCTTTCCTACGACGGTAGGGGGAAACTCCTGGGGGTACTGACGGCTCCGCGGGAAGAGGTCGTTGGTGAAGGTGGCGTTCGGGCCGACGAACACGTCGTCTTCGAGTCGAACGCCATCCCACAGTTGCACGCCGCACTTGACCGTGACGCGGTCGCCCACGATCACGTCGTTCTCGATGAACACTCCGTCACAGATGTTGCAGTCAGCACCGATCACAGCGTCGGGCAACACATGGGCGAAGGCCCACACCCTTGTGCCGTCGCCGATCTTGCTGGATTCACACAGGGCCTTCTCGTGGATAAACGGTTGCATCATTCTCCTTGCGGGCCGTGAAGTTCTCGGCTCATGACGATGGCCAGCGGGCGCGCCTTGCTGTTCTCATAGGTGCGCCAGACGTAGGACCCCACGACACCGAGACCCAACAGAATGCTGGTGGCCGACATCAGGGTCACCAACATGAGGGCCGTGTAGCCCGGGACGACGATCAGTCCCGCCACCCGAGCCACGACGGTAAAGATCGAGATGGTCAGGGTCAGGACGGTGCCGAGGGCGCCTACGAGTACGAGCAGAGTGATTGGCAGGTCGCTGAACGAGTAGACGCTGTCCAACAGGTAGCGGAACTTGCGACGCACCGACCAGCCGGACTTGCCGGAGGTTCGTTCCTGTCGCTCATAGGGGATCTCCAACCGGCGGTAGCCGACCCAGTAGAGGAGCCCGACGAGGCTTGAATGCGATTCCTCGAGGGCCACGAGTTGGCGGGCAACGGTGGCGGTGCAACCGAAGATGTCCACGCCGCCCGGAGGGATCGCCCGGTGCACCATCCGGCGGTAGAGACTCCAGAAGACGCGTGCCAGCACCGAACTCAGGAGTGGGTCCTGACGTTTCGTACGCCGTCCGACAGTGACGTCGACCTGTCCCCCACGAAGGGCGATGAAGAATTCCCGCACCAGGTCAGCCGGCTCCTGCAGGTCAGCAGCCATGGCGGCGACCCACTCGCCCCGACAGTGCCGGAAACCGGTGCGAATGGCAGCAAAACTACCGAAATTGCGCGAGTGTGCGATGACTTGTGTCGGGATCGGGCAGGAGGGGAGTAGGCCCTGCAGGACCGTCAACGAGTCGTCGGGGGAGCCATCAACGACGAAGACGGCCTCCAGACCACCCCCGAGCTCCCCATCCATGGCCACGAGGCGCTCGATCACCTGTCCGAGCGTCTCGGCATTGCCGTAGACGGGCACGACGACCGAGTAGCGGATGGAGACGTCCTGGTCCGCCGTCATCTCGACGGTGTGGAGAAGGCTCACAACGAACTCAAGGCGTCGCACACCCGGTCGACCTCGGCGTCCAACAACTCCGGGAAGCAGGGAACGGTGAGGATACGCCCGGCGAGCTGCTCCGAGACGGCGAGCGAATCAGCCACTCGATACTCGGCCTCGAAGGGCTGACGGTGGTCGGGGATCGGGTAGTGAATGTCGGTGCCGATGCCTGCCTCGTCGAGCCTCGCCCGGGCGCGGTCGCGATCCGGGGCGTCGAACACGGCGAGGTGCCCGACGAACGAGGTGTCAGCCGAACCGAAGAAGTGGGCGGTGGTCGCCTCCGTGTAACGGGCGTGGATCTCGCGACGGCGAGCGTTGCCCTCGTCTAGGCGGGGCAGTCGGATGCGGAGCACGGCGGCCTGGAGTTCGTCGAGCCGGCTGTTGCAACCACCAGCCCGACCGACCGTGTACTTGCTCGTCCAGCCGTACTGCCGCAGGGACCTTACCGATGCGTCGAGGTCGGCACTGTTCGTGACCACGGCACCGCCGTCACCGAGGGCACCCAAATTCTTGGTCGGGTAGAAGCTGAAAGCGGCGACATCTCCGAATGTGCCCGCGCGCTGGGCACCGCGCTGCGCGCCGATCGACTGTGCACAGTCTTCCAACACACGCACGCCACGCGTCCGGCACAGTTCGACGATCTCCTCGACCGGGGCCATGGCGCCGAAAAGGTGCGTTACCACCACGACCTTGGCTCCTGCGTCGATGGCGTGTGCAACGGAAGTGGGGGTGACCAGGGCCGTCGTCGGGTCGACCTCGACATAGATAGGCACAGCCCCGACAGCGCGAATGGCGGTGCTGGAGTAGCCCCCGGCGTTGGCCACGGTGGCCACCAGATCGCCTGGACGGCAACCGAGGGCCGTCAGGGCGATCGTCAGCGCGTCGGTGCCGTTCGCGACCGACGTCACGTGGTCGACACCGAGATAGAGACCGAGCTCCTCTTCGAAGGCCCGCACCTGGGGGCCGAGGACGACCCAGCCGGAGTCCAGCACCGCTGCCATGGCCCGATCGAGGTCGAGTCGTTGCGCCTTGATGGCGCGTGAGAGGTCGTTGACGGGCACGGAAGGGGACACGCGAGCGATTCAATCACGGGTGATATCGGCCCAGCGAACAGCCGCGTGAGCGACCTTGTGGGCGACGACGACGTTGGCAGGGCGATGGCAGTGCCATTTCCGGTTGGCCTAGGCTCTCCACCGTCTGTGGTGACCTATTCGAGGAGATGCTGTGTCGGAGCCTGTGCCACACGAACCCGTCTCGATTGCCGCCTTGACGGTCCTGTTCAACAACTCCTGGGAGTCGTTGCGACGCAGCGTCGCCGCGTTCGACAACTCGGTGCGCATCGGACGCGAAGCAAATCTGTGCTCGGGATTCACTCTCGCGCTGGGCGATGCGTCTCCCGCGGCCCTGCTGAGCGAGGACAGGCTGGAGCAACTCCGGGCGCTCGCCCCTCATATCGACTTGGTGCACTACGAGTTCTTCGACGAGAACACCGGAACTTCACGAGGTCAGAACCGGCTCAGCCGGACCACCGAATCGGATCTGATCGTGCTGTGCAACCCCGACGTCGTTCCCGACGCGCGGGCGATGTGGCGGATGGCTGCCCTCCTCGATGACCAACGGATCGGGATCGTGGAGGCCAAGCAGCTCCCCATCGAGCACCCGAAGGACTATGACGAAGGCACCGGTCTCACGTCCTGGTGCTCTGGTGCCTTCTCCATGGTGCGGCGCGCCCTCTTCGAGGAGTTGGAGGGCTTCGACGAGCAGACCTTCTTCCTCTACTGCGACGACGTCGATCTTTCCTGGCGCATCCGCGAGGCGGGCTACGACGCGGTGATGCAGCCGGCTGCGGTGGTCTTCCACGGCAAGGATCTCAGTGCTTCGGGAGGATGGGTGCCCACCGAGGCCGAGCGCTACTACTCGGCCGAGGCCGCGCTGCTGTTGGCCCACAAGTGGTCGCGAGACGTCATTGTTGCTGACCTCCTGGAACAGTTCGACTCCGGCGTGGATGAAAATCATCGACGCGCTGCCGAAGAATTTCGGCGCCGTCAGGACGAGGGGGTACTTGTGCCACAGCGAGATTCGAGCGGTGCCGTAGGGCGCTTCGTCGATGGCCAGTATGCCCATCACAGGTATGCCCTGTGAGCGACCACAAGTACGACAACGCCGTCGGCCCCTACAACGCCTACGGACACTGCCTGGAGTTGCTGGGCCGCCATACCGCACCCTCCGACGGAGTTCACCTGGATCTGGCGTGTGGCCTCGGCCCGATCGCCGAACCACTGATCGCCTCCCACGGCGTCCACTACGTCGGAGTCGATTACGACCCTGACACCGTGAAGACCCTCAAGGAACGGGGTTTCGAAGCCCACGCGCTCGACCTGAACAGCCCCGAGGTGGAGCAGGACCTCCGTCGGGTGCTGGACGGTCGCAAGCTTGCATCGATCTCGATGCTGGACGGACTCGAGCACCTGGTGGAGGGCTACCACGTCCTGGCAGCCATTTCGGTGCTTCTCGCAGAGCATCGCACCCTGTGTGTATTGAGCGTCCCGAACGTGACGCACGTCGATATCGGTATCAAGACGCTGCTCGGCAAGTGGGACTACACCGAAACCGGGCTCCTCGACCGCACCCACTACCACCTCTACAGTGCACCCTCGCTGGAGGACGCGCTCAGCGAGGCCGGGCTCGCGAAGGTCGCTGACTATGACGTCGTCATGGCTGAGAGTGACCAGCACTTCCCGCCCGATCACGGAGCCCTGAGGCGAGCGACGCCGCTCGGTCACTACCTCCGCACCCTGCGGGAGTCGATCGATGCCCATGGTTACACGAATCAGTTCGTGTGGGCGGTGGCACCGACTGCGGCCATGCCCGGTCGTGATCTAGCACTGGCCGACGAGGGGCCCTTCCTCAGCGTCATCATGCGAACCCAGGGCCGTCGGGACCAAGAACTGCGGGAGGCACTGCTCAGCCTGGCTGCGCAGTCCAGCACCAATTTCGAACTCCTCCTCGTCGCGCATCGAACCACGGTCGCGCAACAGATCCAGGTTGAGCGCGTCATCGCCGACCAGCCCCAGGAGTTCCGCGATCGGATCCGCCTGCTCCTGCTTGACACGGGTCGTCGCGCTGCGCCGCTCAACCATGCAATGCGACACGCGCGAGGCCGTTACCTCGTCATCCTCGACGACGACGACATCGTGTTGGAGGGCTGGGTAGCCACCTTCGAGGGCCACGAGCAGGTCCAGCCCGGCCGGATCATGCGGGTCCAGGCCGCGGTGCACGATGTTGCCCGTACCGAGGTCCGCGGTCTCACTGGCGTGCGTGGCATCGAAAGCCCCCGCACTCCGTACGCCGCAACGTTCTCGTTGACCGATCACATCGCGACCAACCAGTCACCGACGCATACCTGGGCCTTCCCGGTGACCCTGCATCGTGACTTCGGGATGGTCTTCGACGAAACGATGACCACGACCGAGGATTGGGAGTTCCTGATCCGTGCGGCCGAGGTGGTCGGAGTGCAGGACATTCCGACGGTGCTGGCCATCTACCAGTGGTGGGTCAGCCACGAGTCCTCTCGGACGCAGCACGACGAGGACGACTGGCGGCAGAACCATTCGGAGGTCCACCGACGTCTGGACCGCAAGCCACTGCTCCTGCCGGCTGCCGAGACACGCGCCTTGCGAGCGAGACTGCGTCGCCTCGACGAACTGGAGAACGTGTTGGCCGAACACGCCGAACTCCGCGCCCAACTCGCCACCTTGGAGCGCGAGTCACGCGCCGACTTCGACACGCTGCAAGGTGAAGCGTTCGACCTCCTGGGTCAACTGCGTCGAGAACGCCAACGCACGGCGATCCTGCGCAAGAGGATTCACAAGCTTCGATCCAAGTTGCCCGAGGGTGGCAAGCAGGGCGGCTCGAAGACCGGAGGCTCCAAGCAGGGCGGCTCCAAGCAGGCGTCGACACGGGTGCCCCCAGCGCGGAAGGCGCCCGTCGCGGAGCAGGCCTCGATCTTCCGGCGGGCCGGTCGCAGCATCAAACGCGCTCTGAGCTGAGGCGTTACCGGCCACTACCGGTGACAACCAGCCGCCGATCTGAGCATGTCGGTGGCTTCCTCCATGCTGGTGTCTACGCTGACTCGGGGAGGAGTGTGGATGACCCGCGACATCAGAGCGTGCGCCGTTGCGGTCTCCGGCATGCTGCTGCTCGTTCTTACGGCCTGCGGTGGGGCCGGCTCGGGGCGAACGGTCGAGCCGCCCGGTTCGGTCGGCTCGGCTGCATCCTCGACGTCACCTACTTCCGGGTCGAACATCACCCCCGGCGTCACAGACCCTGAGCACGCCGTCGATCCACCCGGCCCACGCCGGGGAGCCCTGGTAGGCGCCGACCTGCTGATCAAGAACGAGAGCACCCTCGGCGCCCCCCTGGTCAGGCGCATCAGGGGGCTCGCCACCGTCAAGCGCTCACTGGTGCTCTCCCTGGGCAACGTCGGCATCGAAAATCGGGTCATCAACCTCGGCGCGGTCGATCCATCGACCTACCGCAACTACACGCCGTACGTCAGTGCCGAGCTCCAGCAGGCGTGGGATCGGGTCGCCGGCGGTGAGCTGGTCATCGACAAATCGCTCGGCAGGCGGTTGCAGGATGACGAGGGCTTCCTCAAGCTCGGCAACGACCAGGACGCGCCGCAGGTGCACATCGGGGCCTTTGCGCCGCAGGTGCCGCAGATCGACGCGGTCGTCAACGAGTCGTGGGGCGAGCAGCTCGGCCTCCCGAGCGACAACGCGATGCTGATCAGTACCGGCATCCATTCGCCGCGCGTCGTGATGGCAGATCTGCAGCAGATCGTCGGCGACGACGCGGTCGTCTCCATCCTCGGCCCGGATCTCGACCCCGGCGCCCAACAGTTGGCGATCCCCTCGGGCGGCTCGGTCGCCGCAGCCGTCGGCGCGTTCCGCTACACGGTGCTCGGTGCCGAGCGGGTGGCTCCCGAACAGTCGTGGGTCGCGGCCCACATCCGCACCGAGCAGGTGCCGATCCTGGGCAACGTGACCTGCCACGCGGTGATCATCCCGCAACTGCGGGCAGCCTTGCGTGAGGTGCAGAGCAGGGGACTGGCGCAGGAGATACATCCGCAGGAGTACGCCGGGTGCTACTACCCGCGCTACATCGCGGGGACCCAACAGCTCTCGCTGCACGCCTTCGGGATTGCGCTCGACCTCAACGTGAGCGGTAACCAACGTGGCAGCGCCGGGGAGATGGATCGAACCGTGGTGGAGATCTTCAAGAAGTGGGGCTTCGCCTGGGGTGGCGACTGGGGCTACACCGATCCCATGCACTTCGAGCTGAATGCGCTCATCGATCCCACGGCGCCGCGCTAGCCTCGCGCCATGCGTGCTGTGCAGGTGGAGACCCCGACCGGACCGAAGGACCTCAAGGTCAACGACGTCGCGGAGCCCGTCCCCGGCCCCGACGACGTACTCATCGACGTGCACAGCGTGGGGGTCTCGTTCCCCGACCTGTTGTTGAGCCGCGGTGAATATCAGATGAAGCCGGATCCGCCGTTCAACCTCGGCGTCGACTTCGCCGGCATGGTCCTCGATCCGGGCAGCAGCGACTTCGTCGTCGGTCAGCGCGTTGCCGGGGTGGCCGGCTGGGGCAACGCCGCCGAACGAGTCGCCTCGCCGAAGATCTGGACCTTCCCGCTGCCCGACGCCACGTCCTTCGACGAGGGTGCGGCGCTGCCCATGAACTACCTCACCGCGCAGTTCGCTCTCCGTCATCGCGGCGGCATCGCGGAAGGCGACACCGTGCTCATCCACGGCGCTGCCGGCGGGGTCGGCACCGCGACCATCCAGGTCGCCAAGGGCTACGGCGCCCGCAGCATCGCCGTCGTCAGCACCCCGGAGAAGGCCGAGTTCGCCCGGGCCGCCGGCACCGACGAGACGGTGCTGATCGACGGCTTCAAGGACGCCGTCAAGGAACTCACCGGCGGCCGCGGCGTCGACATCGTGCTCGACGTCGTCGGCGGCGACGGCTTCACCGACTCCCTACGCTGCCTGGCCGAAGGGGGGCGGCTGCTCGTTGTCGGGTTCGCCGCCGGCCAGGGCATTCCCGAGGTCAAGGTCAACCGGCTGCTGCTGGGCAACATCGACGTGCGCGGCGTCGGCTGGGGTGCCTACGCCATGACCCGCCGCGACTTCATGCAGGAGCAGTGGGCCGAGGTGGTGCCGATGATCGAGAGCGGCGCGGTCAAGCCGGCGATCGGGACGACGTACGACCTCGAGGACTTCGGTCGTGCCCTGGTCGACATGCAGGAGCGCAGAACGCTGGGAAAGTCGGTCGTGCGGGTGCGCTGAGCGTGCGCCCTCCAGTGCGCCGATGAGCGTGGGGCGCGGGCCCGGTCGGTGCGGTTGGCTATCGTCGTGACCGTGAGCATTCTCGATGACGCCCGCCCGGGCATGAACCCTGACATCCGTCCCCAGGACGACCTCTTCGGCCACGTCAACGGACGCTGGCTGGATGAGACCGAGATTCCGAGCGACCGGTCGAGCTGGGGCCCGTTCGTCGAACTGGCCGACGTCGCCGAGCAGCAGGTGCGCGACATCATCACCTCGCTGGCGCAGACGCCGGCCGAGGAACTCGACGAGGATGCCGCCAAGATCGGCGACCTGTTCGCCTCCTTCATGGATACCGAAGCCATCGACCGCTTGGGCGTGCGCCCGATCGAACCGCTGCTCAACGCCGTGGAGGGGCTGCGCGACGTGCGCGACCTGGCCGCGTTCCTCGGAGAGTTCGAGCGGATCGGTGGCGCCGGCCTGTTCGGTTCCTACGTCGACACCGACGACCGCAACTCCGATCGCTACCTCTTCCACATCAGCCAGGGTGGCCTCGGGCTGCCCGACGAGAGCTACTACCGCGACGACAAGTTCGCCGACATCCGCGACAAGTACCTCGCCTACCTGACCCGTCTGCTCGAGCTCGGCGGCCACACCGACGCCGCCGCGGCCGCGCAGTTGGTCCTCGACGTCGACACCCGCCTGGCCAAGGGCCACTGGGAGCGCGCGGAGACCCGTGACGTGCAGAAGACCTACAACCTGATGACGCTGGCCGAGCTCAAGGAACTCTCGCCGTCCTTCGACTGGGAGGCCTACGCCATCAACCTCGGTGGCAGCGCCGAGACGATCGCCGAGACCTGCGTTCGCCAGCCCTCCTACCTGGCACATCTCTCGACCGTCCTCGACGAGGTCGAGATGGAGCAGTGGAAGGCGTGGCTGCTCTCGCACGTGCTTCGCTCCTCCGCGGCCTACCTGCCCGATGAGTTCGTGCAGACCAACTTCGACTTCTACGGCCGCACCCTCAACGGCACCCCCGAGCTGCGCGAGCGGTGGAAGCGCGGCGTCGCGCTGGTCGAGGGTGCGATCGGTGAGGCGGTCGGCAAGGTCTATGTCGAGCGCCACTTCCCGCCGGAGTCCAAGGCGATGATGGACGATCTGGTCGACAACCTGCTGAAGGCCTACCGAGTCTCCATCGAGGGGCTCGACTGGATGACCGAGGAGACCAAGCAGCGGGCCTACGAGAAGCTGGCCACCTTCCGCCCCAAGATCGCCTACCCCGACAAGTTCCGCGACTACTCGCTGCTTCAGGTGCGAGCCGATGACCTGATGGGCAACGTCGCCGCCTCCTCCGCCTACGAGACCGACCGCGAGCTGGCCAAGATCGGCAGCCCCGTCGACCGCGACGAGTGGTTCATGCTCCCGCAGACCGTTAACGCCTACTACAACCCCGGCACCAACGAGATCTGCTTCCCCGCAGGCATCCTGCAGAAGCCGTTCTTCAGCCCCGACGCCACCGCGGCGGAGAACTACGGCGGCATCGGGTCGGTCATCGGCCACGAGATCGGCCATGGCTTCGATGACCAGGGTGCGCAATACGACGGTGCCGGCAACCTCAACGACTGGTGGACCCACGACGACAAGGCCGCCTTCGAGGTCAAGACCAAGGCCCTGATCGAACAGTACGACGCCTTCGAACCGCGCAACCTGCCCGGCGAGAAGGTCAACGGCGAACTCACCGTCGGGGAGAACATCGGCGACCTGGGTGGGCTGACGATCGGCCACCGGGCGTTCGTCATCGCCGCTGGTGGCGAGGCGTCGGTCGAGGACCGGCAGTCGCTGTTCATGAACTGGGCCTACTGCTGGCGCACCAAGCGCCGCAAGGAACAAGACCTGCAATACCTCACCATCGACCCGCACTCGCCGCCGGAGTTCCGGGCCAACATCGTGCGCAACCTCGACGAGTTCCACGAGGTCTTCGAAACCTCCGCCGACGACGCGCTGTGGATTGCGCCGGAGGACCGCGTCCGGATCTGGTGAGGAGCGGCGCCGCGGTCCGCAGGCGCGCTGGTGGCGACGTCCGACTACGATCAGGCCATGACAGACGCGCGCATGGCAGTCACGATCGACGGCGGCATCCTGGTCGGCCACGACGGTTCGACAGCGTCCGGCGAGGCTGTTGCGTGGGCTGCTCGCCACGCCTCACGCCTCGGCGTACCGCTGCACGTGATGCGGGCCTGGAGCCTGACGAACGCGCCGCGGCCCGCCACGATGGAGCCCGGCTACGTGCCGCCGCCCAAGGACTTCGAGGACGCCGTGCTTACGCGGCTGACCCATGACGTCGAGGCGCTGAACCTGCCGAAGGAATGGGAGATCGAACTGCATGCGGTCCGCGGGCAGTCCGCGGCCAAGCTGATCGAGACCGCAGCCGGTGCCGAGATGGTGGTCGTCGGCGCCCGAGGTGCCGGCGGCTTCCGGGGGCTGCTGTTCGGCTCCACGGCCGACCAGGTCATGCGGCACTCACCGTGCCCGGTTGTCGTGCTGCCGGTTGGGCGCGACTGAGCGCCCCAGCTCCGCTCCGCCCCTCCGCCCCCGCGTTACCGAACAGTCGGGTCGTGGATGGGCCCCGAATCCAACGCGACTGTTCGGTAACTGTCGTCGGCTCCGTAACAGTCGTCGGGAGCCGCACGCCACATCATTTCCTGTTCCCGCTGGCGCAGCAGCGCCTCGTTGTCCGTACGCCGCGGGGTCAGCGTCCAGCCTCGGGCCTGGGGAGGGACGAAACCCGAACGCGCTCGTACGGCGACCAGGCGGGCCACCAACGACTCCTCGTCGCGACTCTGACGCCCCGTTACCCGAGCCACCTCCAGGCCCGCCTGCCGGAGGGCCTCCTCCTTGACGATGTCCCAAGAGTGCTGCCCCGCCTCGCGGTGATCCGCGCCGTCCACCTCGATCACCGTGCCGGAGACGACATCCAGCAGGTCCACCTCACCGATGCGCCGGCCATCGGGGGCGTAGACCACGGAGTTGACCAGGAGTCGCGAGTAGCCTGCCTGCTCCTCGGCCACCGTCCGGACCCGCACCTCCAAAGGGGACCGCACTCCGCCCCTGACCCGGGCCATGGCCCAGTCGACGATGGCCCGGCGGCGCGCCGAGCGGTGCCTGCTCGCGAAGGTGAGCAGCCGATCCAGGGAGGTGATCTCGCCGGCCAGCGCGGCCTCCGCGACCACGATCGCCTCCTCGCGGGTGCCCTGGCGCATCTGGTCGAAGATCGCACGCTCCGGGCGCGCACACGTGGCGCCGTAGCATCGCCAGACTTCCCACGGCGGGAGTGACTCATAGGACACGATCAGCTGGGAGTGTCGGCGTACGCCACCGCGAGGCCCGACAGCGACCTGCACCGGCAGCGGGGTCCGACCATCCGGTGCCAGTCCGTCGAACCACGCAGCACCCGCCAGCAGGGCTGCGGCCCAGCCAGTGACGGCGCCGCCGGTGGGCAGCCGGGCCGCCTCCTCGACGACTCGCTGCTGGGGCACGGCCCGGTCGACGCTGGCCGGCACGTAGAGATCGGAGCCCGTCCGTCGCCAGCCCGGCCCCCGTGCTTGACCGGGGGTGAGCCCGGGACCCACTCTGCGTGGGTGAACCACGTGGACGGGTGTCGTCCTGGGGTCCCACCGGTGCCTGGTCACCCCAGGAGCGTGGCCCGCGAGGCGGCGTCCCGCATCTGCTCCTCCACAGGTTGCCGCCGCAGCGAGGAGTTACCGAACAGTCGGGTCGAAGAATGGCTCCAGAACAGCATGACTGTTCGGTAACGCCGGCGGCGCCGCCTCCAGGGTCACGATCCGGTCCATCTCACTGATACCGACCTCTTGATGGGTGATCCACAGGATGCTCCGCCCGGCCAGGGCGAGCAGCACGTCACGGGTCACCGCGTCGGCGGTCTCGGTGTCGAGGTGGGCCGTCGGCTCATCGAGTACGACGAGGTGGTGCGCGCCGAGGACGGCCCGGGCCAGCCCGATCCGGGCCCGCTCCCCACCCGAGACGTCACGGTGACCGGCACCGATCAGCGTGTGCACACCGATGGTGTCGACCCAGGTGCCCAGTCCGGCGGTCCGGAGCGCGTCGCTGACCTCGTCGTCGCTGGCGTCGGGGCGGGCGAGGCGGACGTTCTCGGCGAGCGAGGTGCCGAACAGGTAGGGGTCGTCGTCGACCAGCGCGACATTGGCGCGTACGTCGTCCAGCGCGAGGGTGCGCGCGGAGAGGCCCTCGAAGCGCACCTCACCAGCAGGGTCGATGAAACGGATCAGCTGCGCAGCAATGGTCGACTTCCCGGAACCGGAGGGGCCGACGAGGCCGATCCGTTCACCGGGGGCCACGCTGAACGAGACGGGCACCGCGGCACCTACGTCCACGGCGTCGACCCGGGCGTGGCGGGTCGGCCAGGCAGCCGGGGAGGCGGCCTCCACTACGGCCGGTGGCTGCGACACGAGGGCCTCGATCCGGGCGCTCGCGGCCGCACACCGAGCCTTGGCCACCACGGCGTCGATCACCGGCGCCAACACCTCATGCAGGGCCAGGGGCAGCAGCACCAGCAGCGCCGCAGTCGCCGCCGGCAGCCCCCCGGTGGCC
>JARICB010000146.1 GCA_029264225.1 Nocardioides sp.
CCCTGGATCGCCGTGGTGCCCTCGTAGAGGGTGTCGATCTTGGCGTCGCGGACATACTGCTCGATCGGGTATTCCTGGAGGAAGCCGGAGCCACCGAAGGTCTGGAGCGACTCGGTGCCGAGCAGCACCCAGGAGCGCTCCGACCCGTAGCCCTTGACGATCGGGAGCAGCAGGTCGTTGACCGCTGCGGCCAGTTCGTCCTTCTCGCCCTGGTGCGCGGCGATAGCGACGCGATCCTGCCAGGTCGCGGTGTAGAGCACGAGTGCGCGCATGGCCTCCGCGAACGACTTCTGCGTCATCAGCGAACGGCGTACGTCGGGGTGGTGGGTGATCGTGACGCGGGGCGCGGTCTTGTCGGCGGCCTGCGTCAGGTCGGGGCCCTGCACGCGCTCCTTGGCGAACTCGAGGGCGTTGAGGTAGCCGGTCGAAAGGGTGGCGATGGCCTTGGTGCCGACCATCATCCGGGCGTTCTCGATCACGTCGAACATCTGCGCGATGCCGTTGTGCACCTCACCGAGCAGCCAGCCCTTGGCCGGCTCGCCGCCACCGACCTGCGGGTCGCCGAAGGTGACCTCACAGGTGTTGGAGACCTTGATGCCCATCTTGTGCTCGACGTTGGTGACATAGACGCCGTTGCGCTCGCCGGTGAGTTCGCCGGTCTCGTGGTCGAAGTAGTGCTTGGGCATCCAGAAGAGCGAGAGACCCTTGGTGCCGGGGCCACCGACACCCTCGACGCCCTCGGGGCGAGCCAGCACCAGGTGCATGATGTTGTCGGTCAGGTCGGACTCGGCCGAGGTGATGAAGCGCTTGACGCCGGTGATGTTCCACGAGCCGTCTTCGTTGGCCACGGCCTTGGAGCGGCCGGCGCCGACGTCGGAGCCCGCGTCGGGCTCGGTCAGCACCATCGTGCAGTGCCACTGGCGATCGACCATGATCTGGGCGACGCGCTTGTCGCGCTCGTTGCCGTTGCGGTAGACGATGCTGGCGAACGGCGGGCCCGCGGCGTAGATGTGCACCGGGGCGTTGGCGCCGAGCACCATCTCGCCGATCGCCCAGTTGAGCGACGAGGGTGCGGGGGTGCCGCCGAGTTCCTCGAGGACCTGCAGGCGCCAGTACTCGGCGTCCATCCAGGCCTGGTAGCTGGCCTTGAAGGCCTCGTTGACGGGGGCCGTGTGGGTCGCAGGGTCGAAGACCGGCGGGTTGCGGTCGCTCTCGACGTAGGAGGCGGCCACCTCCCCGCGGGCCAACCGGTCGACCTCGGCAAGGATCTCGCGGGCCGTGTCGGTGTCGATCTCTGCGTAGGGGCCCTGCCCCAGGACCTGGTCGCGGCCGAGCACCTCGAAGAGGTTGAACTCGATGTCGCGCAGGTTGCTCTTGTAGTGGCTCACTGCTCCACCTTTTCTACTTCGGGGGGCGCCCGCGGCGGGCGATCCGGATTGGTCCTCTGGGGCGGGTTCCGGGTGGATCCCGCGCGAGCAGCAACGGGCGGCTACTGGTCGGTAACTTAATGATGCATCGGTAGGCGCGCGGAATCAACACCGGGTGGCTTTCTGTGACGCAATCGCCGGGTCGGGCCCGGTTCGCTGGCCCCGGGAACCGAACCTTCTCCAGGTTGAGGGGTAGTCCCGACATCTCTGACAAACTGCCCCCATGCGTGTCTCCGCCAAGGCCGACTACGCCCTTCGGGCGCTCATCGAGATCGCGACCGTGACCGACGGGGCGCCGGTCAGCGCCGAACAGCTGGGCCGGGCGCAAACCATTCCCCGCGGCTTCCTCCAGGCGATCCTGGCCGACCTGCGACGCGCCGAGATCGTGGTCTCCCAGCGCGGCCAGTCCGGTGGCTGGCGCTTCGCCCGACCGCCGGAGAAGATCTCGGTCGCCGACGTGATCCGCGCCGTCGATGGACCCCTGGTCTCGGTCTACGGCCTCCGCCCCGAAGCGGTCGACTACGGCGACTCGGCCAAGGTGCTCCAGCACGTGTGGATCGCAGCCCGCAGATCCCTGCGCTCGGTCTTCGAAGAAGTCTCGATCCAGCATCTGGTCGAAGGCAGGCTGCCCGATGCGGTGGCCGAGCTCACCGCCGACGAGGACGCGTGGGAGCCACACTGATCCATCGGCGTACCAGCAACCACTAGAACACGTTCTCGTTTCGACGTACGCTCGCGCCATGTCAGAGCCGATGCCCAGCGAAACCACGGACGCCATCACCTGGGATGCGCCCAACGACGACCATCCCGCCCGTCGGGCTGCGCAGCAGTCCTATGCCGCGGTGTCGAGCGGTGTCTTCGAGGACTGGATCGCGAATTTTGCGCCGAACGCCGTGATCGAGGACCCCGTCGGTCCCTCGATGTTCGACCCGGAGGGCGTCGGCCACCACGGTCACGACGGCATTCGCAAGTTCTGGGACCTGGCCATCGCCTCGATTGCCAAGTTCCACTTCCACATCACCGACAGCCACGCCAACGGCAACGAGTGCGCCAACATCGGCACCATCACCACCACCTTCGCCGATGGCGGCACGGTCGCTACCGATCTGGTGATGATCTACCGCGTCAACGACGATGGGCTGGTCTCCTCCATGCGCGCCCACTGGGAGCCCGAACGCGCGATGGCTACCTACCGCAAGCCCGACACTCAGGGGTAGCGCGCCGCGTCTACGACGGGTCGAGGCGAGCGAGCCAGTCCACGAGCGGCTTGAGGGCGCGCCAGTCCTGGCGAATCAGGTCCGCGACCTCGGGTGTGTGGATCACCGGCTCGAAGCCGATCAACCTCCCGGCGAAGAGTGAGCGGTGTCGCAGCAGCTCGATCCGCGGGTGCTCCTTGTCGTAACCCCGCGGTGAGGTCTTGAGCCGGTCGCCGGAGATCTCGAAGCCCGACCTCTCGATCTTGGCCAGGATCCGTTTCAGCTGCGTTCCGGTCTTCTCCTCGACGATCGCGTTGCGGAAAGCGGCCAACCGTGGGGCCTCCGCGTCGTAGAAGCCGGCACCTGTCCGCACACCGCGCGGCGAGAGTTCGACGTACCAGCCGGTCGAGGGGGCGACGCCGGCGAAGGCGCCCTGATGGGTCTTGTACGGCGTCTTGTCGCGGGCGAAGCGCACGTCGCGGTAGGGCCGAAAGATCTTGACCGTGCCGAACTCGGGCGCAAGTTCGTCGGTGAGCGCCTTCATCGGAGACTGGACCGAGTCGCGGTAGACATCCTTGTGGGCCTCCCAGAACGACTTGGTGTTGTCCATCTCCAAGTCGTCGTAGAAATCCAGGGCAGCGACAGGGAATCCGGTGAAACTCACCTAGGAGACGCTAGCCGAGACCTGCTCGTCGCCCCCCTCACCGAACACATTGAGCGTCACGATGCCGTCGGCGCACTCGGGTGCGCCGAGGAACGCGTCGCCGGTCGACGTCGACTCGAAGGCGACCGAAAGATCCGAGCCGTCCCAGCGCATCAGCGTGGCGGGATCGGATCGCCGCTGCGGGTCGCGGGCGAAGAACGTGTCGCCGCCGCAGGGGATGAGGGTGCCGGTGGTGCCTGGGCCGAGATCCTGCACGGGACCGTCGAGGCTGCCTGTCGTGGCTCGGAATCGGGCCACTTCTTGGCGCTGCGCCTTGGGCACCTCGGAGAAGATGACGCCGTTGTCGGTCGCGGCAACGTCCCAGACTTTGCACTCGGCCGGACCGGCAACCGCCCGCGGCTGGCTTGCCTGGTCGAGCAGGTGAGCGGTGCGGCACGCGATCGGCCGTCGGTCATCGAAGGTCATCAGCCCGACCCCGTGCTCGCTCGCGTTCAGGTTGGCGAACCCCGTGCGCGCGGGCGCGCACCAGCCGTCTTCGCCGTTGGTGTCGGCGATCGCCATCGTGGCCAGGCAGTAGGAGCCGCCTTCGCCGAGGGTCGGGTAGTAGAGGTCGCCCTCGGCCATCGCCCATCCGCCGCCGTTGGTGGGCTCGGGGCTGACGATGCGGGTCTGCGTACCGGTGCTCAGGTCCACGAGCACGCCCCACCCGGCGCTCGCCTCGCCTCCGAACGAAGTGGAGACCACGGCCGTGTCGCCGGCGAGCAGGACCGCGTCTACCGAACCTCCCTGCTCGGCGGGTACGACGACACGCTCCTCACCCTCGAAGACGACCTCGGTCTCGGTCACGACGGCGGTCCAGAGTTCGCCGACGATCACTCGCTGGTCAGGGTCGTGGCCGGTGGGTTGCCACTCCAGCGGGGCCGCGTTCTGCGTTGTCGTGGAGTCGCTGGTGGGCGGGCGCGAGGGATCCGACCGGGACCGCTCGCTGTCGGTGCCACAGGCGGTCAGGACGAGCAGCGTCGTCGCGATCGTCGTACTGGCGACCAGGCGCATCAGAGCCCCACGTTGTGCTGGAAGTGCGCCTGGTTGGCCCGATAGCTCTTGTAGGCCGACTGCCACTGGGTGCGCGCGATCCGTGGTTCGGAGGGGTCGAACTTGCTCTGGTCCCAGGGCTCGAAGTAGCCGAGCAGGCGCTTGCCGGCGGCGTCCTGATTGAAGCCGCGCCCGACCTGGAAGTGGCCGGAAGCGTCGTCGTCGAGGTAGGGGTAGTACTGCTTGAGCAGGTTCGGGTGCAGCACGACCGGGGCCGTGTAGTCGTGGACGTGCTTCATCATCAGCAGGTACCACTGGGAGTAGGTGAAGTCACCGATGTCGAGGGTGATGTAGTCACCCGCGTGCTTGCGCTGGTCGTAGCCGGTGGCCTCGTTGACCACGCGCACCATATCGGTAATCGCGGTGCCTGCGCTGGTGGTCCCGAGTTGGCTGGCCCAGTACGCCTGACCGCGGCGCTCGCCGGTCCAACCCCAGGCGATCATCTGCATGGCCGTCGGGCCGCAGTAGTAGGTGCGGTTCTGCGGACGCACCTGCTTCGGTTTGAGGATCGTGAACTTGTCGGGGTAGTCGGCGGCGGTCTTGGTGCCCGGGCGGCCCTCGACCTGGGCTCGGGTGGTCGCAGCGAACTTGGCGGGCAGGGCAACGCCTTGGATCTCGTGCCGGAGCAGCCACACCTTGGAAACCGACCGGGCGGCGGCGCTGAGTTCGGCGCGTTCGGCCCTGGCGCGGGCGGCGACGGAGCCGCGGGTGCGCTGTCGCAACAGCGCGGCCGGGTCGGGGTCGCCGGTCGTCTCGGGCCTGGCGCGACGAGGGGTTGAGGTCGC
>JARICB010000101.1 GCA_029264225.1 Nocardioides sp.
GGAGATCGCGGCGGTCGTCCAGAATGGTGTCGAAGTCAGCATCGTGGTCGGGGGTGGCAACTTCTTCCGTGGTGCAGAGATGCAGCAGCGCGGCATGGACCGCTCGCGAGCCGACTACATGGGCATGCTCGGCACCGTCATGAACTGCCTGGCGCTGCAGGACTTCCTGGAGAAGGAAGGCATCGAGACCCGCGTCCAGACGGCCATCGCCATGGGCCAGGTCGCCGAGCCCTACATCCCCCGACGCGCCATCCGCCACATGGAGAAGAGTCGCGTTGTGATCTTCGGCGCCGGCGCCGGCATGCCCTTCTTCTCCACCGACACCGTGGCTGCCCAGCGGGCCCTGGAGACCCACTGCCAGGTGGTTCTCTACGCCAAGCAGGGGGTGGACGGCGTCTACAGTGCCGACCCCAAGAAGGATCCGTCAGCGACGAAGTACGAGACGCTGACATTCAACGAGGCGCTCGTGCAAGGTCTCAACGTGATCGACGCGACCGCTTTCGCGCTGTGTCAGGAGAACAACATGCCGATCATCGTGTTCGGCGCCGAGGACGAGGGCGCGATCCTGCGCATCGTGCAAGGTGAGAAGATTGGCACGCTCGTGAGCCGTGACGACTGATCCCCAGCCGGCCCAGACCCCTCAGAACGCAGCAGCACGCCGACGTACGAACCACCACAGGAGCCACCCGTGATCAACCAAGTTCTCAACGAGGCCGACAGCAAGATGGACAAGTCCGTCGAGGCGACCCGCGAGGAGTTCGCCGCGATCCGGGCCGGTCGGGTCAACCCGGGCATGTTCGCCAAGATCGTCGCCAACTACTACGGCACACCGACGCCGCTCCAGGCACTCGCGTCCTTCTCCTCCCAGGACGCCCGCACGATCCTGATCGCTCCGTTCGACATCGGTGCCATGGGTGAGGTCGAGAAGGCCATCCGCGACTCCGACCTCGGCGTCAACCCCTCCAACGACGGCAAGATCCTGCGTTGCGTCTTCCCGGAGTTGACCGAGGAACGCCGCAAGGAATACGTGAAGCTGGCCAAGGGCAAGGCCGAGGACGGCCGCGTCGCGGTCCGCAACGTACGCCGCACCGCCAAGCAGAGCCTCGAGAAGCTCGAGAAGGACGGCGAGGTCGGCAAGGACGACGTCACCGGAGCCGAGAAGAAGCTCGACGCCGTCACCAAGAAGCACACGGACTCGATCGACGACATGCTCAAGAACAAGGAAGCCGAACTGCTCGAAGTTTGAGTGGGAGGCCGAATCGCGACGTGATGACGACCCCGACCCCTCCGGCCAGCCCGGACGTTCCCAAGAAGGACCACGGCCGAGCCGGCCGGGACCTGCCCGCTGCGATCGCCTCCGGCCTCGGCCTGGTGGCGATGGTGCTGCTGACCCTGTTCTTCTGGAAGACCGCGTTCATGGTGGTCGTGGCCGGGTGCGTGGTCGTGGCCGTGTGGGAGCTGCAACGCGGGCTGGCGGCCAAAGACATCGACATTCCCGAGCAGCCGCTGATGATCGGCGGCGTCGTGATGGTGGTCGTCGCCTATTTCTGGGGCGCCCCCGCCCTGGTCACCGCGACCGCGGTGAGCGCGCTGATCGTGATGCTCTGGCTGCTGCGGCGCGGGGTCGAGGGCTACGTGCAGAACGCCACGGCATCGGTGTTCACGCTGATCTACGTGCCGTTCCTGGGCTCCTTCGTGGCGCTGATGCTTGCCGAGGGCGGCACCAGCCCCAGCCTGGGCTTCGACCTCGATGACAACGGGGTGCGGGGTGTCATCACGTTCATCGCCATCACCGTCGCTTCCGACATGGGTGGCTACATCGCGGGTGTCTCGTTCGGCAAGCACCCCATGGCGCCGGTGATCTCGCCGAAGAAGTCGTGGGAGGGCTTCGCCGGTTCCGCGATCGCCTGTATCGCCGCCGGCGTCTGGCTGGTCACGGCCTTCCTGCACGGCGACTGGTGGGTCGGGGTCGCACTCGGCGTGATCGCCGTCGTGATGGCCACCCTCGGCGACCTGTGCGAATCGGTGATGAAGCGCGACCTGGGGATCAAGGACATGAGCCAGATCATCCCCGGGCACGGTGGCCTCATGGACCGCCTCGATTCCCTGCTGGCAACGATCGCGCCGGTCTGGCTCCTCCTGCACTACGCCGTGTTCTGATGCGACTGCTGGTCACTGGTGGCCGCACCGGTTACCTCGGTCAGCACGTCGTCACGGCCGCCGGAGCGCACCACGTGACGAGCGTCGGGACCCGCGACGCCGACCTGCGTCAGCGAGCGGCATTCGAGGCGCTCGTCGTCCACCACCGTCCCGACGTCATCGTGCACACCGCCTATGTGCAGTCCGACTGGCGCGTGACCGCCACCGGCGCCGCGCACGTCGCACTCGCCGCTGCGCGTGTGGGGGCGCGGTTGGTGCTGGTCTCCAGTGACGTCGTCTTCTCCGGCGACGATGGTCTCTACGCCGAGTCGGCGCCACCCGATCCGATCACGCCGTACGGCGCCGCCAAGGCCGCCGCGGAGACCGTTGCGCTCGCGGTGTGTCCCGACGTCGTGGTTGCTCGCACGTCGCTGATCCTCGGCGACGGCAACTCGCAGCACGAGCGCCTGGTGCACGCCCTGGTCGGTGGGCAGGACGGTGCCCTCTTCGAGGATGAGCAACGCTGCCCGGTGCACGTGATGGACCTGGCGACTGCCTTGGTCGAGTTGGCGTGCAAAGAGGTGCAGGGCGTGCTGCATGTCGGTGGGGCCGATGCGATGAGCCGACTGGAGTTGGGCCGTCTGATCGCCGGCCGGGACGGACTCGACGCGGCGCTGCTGGGCGGCACCAGTCGGGCCGCCGCACGGGTGCCCGGACCGGTCGACGTACGACTGGACTCAACTCTGGCTTCGCGGGTGCTCACCACCAGGCTGCGCGGCGCACGGGAGTTCTTGTGACGAAGGCGATCGCGTGGGTCTTCGCCGCGCTTACCGTGGTCCAGTTGGCCGTCGGCGCGTTCAGCGGGCTGCAGCAGTACGACGGCAAGGGCTTCGCCTATCGACTCGTCCTCTACCCCCTGATGATGGCGGTCCCGTTGGCGCTCTGGTGGTGGCGACACCGCGGCTCGCGCGTGCCATGGGGAGCGATCGCGCTCGTCTGGGCGCCGTTCCTTACCGACGTCACCGGCAATACGCTCGACCTCTTCGACGCAGTCGTCTGGTGGGACGACCTCACGCATTTCGTGAACTGGGGGCTGCTCTGCGGCGGTCTCGGACTCCTGCTTGTGCCCGACCTGAAGCCGCCCTGGCTGCAGGTGCTGGCCATCACCGGGCTCGGTGCCCTGTTGGCCATCGGCTGGGAACTGGGAGAGTGGTGGACCTTCATCCGCCGCGGCGTCGAACTCGAGACGGCCTATGAGGACACGCTCGCGGACGAGGCGCTCGGCACCCTCGGTGCGTTCCTCGCCGGCCTGGTGCTCGCCGGCTCCCAGCACCCTACGATGACCCCATGACAGCGCCCGACATGACGACCACGGCCGCGCCCCCGGCGGCGGAGAAGAGCCCGACCAACTGGTGGCACCGCAGCCACCCGACGTTCGCGGCACTGACCGGCTTCTTCGCGGGCATGCTCTTCGTGACGGCCCTCCCGGGCGGTTTTGCCGCCGTCCTGCGGCTGCTGTTTCCCTATGGCAGGGCCGAGGCGCTCTTCCCGCTCGTGCTGATCGCGCTGGTCCTGCCGATCGTGCTGCTGCTGAAGCGCAAGACCCGACGATTCGCCATCTTCATGGTCATCGGCATGGTGCTTACCGCCCTGGTGGTGCTCGGGGTCGCGTCGCTGGTCCTCTACTTCATGGTTCAGTACGACGTGCGCTGAGTCGCCGTTTGTGGCTGAGGGTGGGAGGATCTGAGCGATGTCTGACGAACCAATCAAGACCCTGCCCCTGGTCTTCGACGAACCGCGCGGTCGCAAGAAGCCGCCGCGTCACCTCGCCGACTTCGACGAGGAGGGCCGCAAGGCGCTCCTGACCGAGATGGGGCTGCAGGGTTTCCGCGCCAAGCAGCTCTCGATGCACTACTTCGGCCGGCTGGTCGACGACCCGGCCGAGATGACCGACCTGCCTGCGGGACAGCGCGACGAACTGGTCGCTGCGCTGCTGCCGCCCCTGATGACGCCGCTGCGCACGATGGAGGCGGACAAGGGCACCACCCGCAAGACACTGTGGAAGCTCTTCGATGGCGCGCTGGTCGAGTCGGTCCTGATGCGCTACCCCGACCGCACCACGATCTGCGTGTCGTCCCAGGCCGGCTGCGGTATGGCCTGCCCGTTCTGCG
>JARICB010000152.1 GCA_029264225.1 Nocardioides sp.
CGGTGAGCAGGAGCGTGGCGAAGGCGCTGGCGATGGCGAGTCCGTCCAGTCCGGGCCACCGTTGTCCGGTGCGGGCACTGAACAGGATGTAGGCCGCCCAGGCTGCGCCGGCAAGCAACGCGAAGCCGACGCCGGCGGCATCGAGGTCGGCCGGCTCGAGCCCGAGCACCAGGACCCCGACCCCGGCCAGAACTACCCAGATGAGATCGCGTGCGCGCCGTGAGCCGAGCACGGCCAGGCTCAGTGGCCCGATGAACTCGATGGTGACCGCGATGCCGAGCGGGATGCGGGCGAACGACTGATAGATCGCCCAGTTCATCAGCCCGAGGCTGAGGCCGAAACCGGCCACGGTCAGCCAATCGGTCCGGCTGCGGCCACGCCACTGGGGCCGGGCGATCGCGAGTAGCACCAACGTGCTGGTGACCAGACGCAGGAACACCATCGACGTAGGGGAGATGGTGCCGAAGAGATCCTTGGCGATGGCCGCGCCCGCCTGCACGGAGACGATGCCGATCAGCACCAGCCAAACAGCACGGGTGACGCCGCTGGTTCGAGACACCGGGCGCCTCCGTCTACGCGTCGTTGATGATGCGATCGATCAGATCCTCGACCATCCGGCGCTCCTGAGCGAAATAGTCGAGGCCCCAGTCGGCGACCAGACTCGGGTGCCGGAACACCTCGCCCGGTGAATCGGCGCCCCGCAGGCTTGCGCGGACCTCGCCCAGCGCGGCACGTTCTGCGTCCAGCGCATCCAGGTGCCGGCGCAGCATGGTCAACGTCGTCTCGTCATCGACCAGGTGGCCCATCAGGAGTCGCAGGGCGACGGGGTGTTTGAGCACCGGAAACCCTGGCTCGCTCGAGCGCATCCAGGTCGACAGGGTGTCGCGTCCCTGCTCGGTGATGCGGTAGGTCGTCCCTCGTCCGGCGCCGCTGGCCACGACCAGGTCCCGCTGGGCCAGGCGGGCGATCTCGCTGTAGACCTGGCTCATCGCGGGGGAGACCCAGTAGAAGCGCAAAGTCGCGTCGGCACGCTGCTTGAGCTCGTAGGCGGTGAGTTCATCGCCGAACGTCAGCAGCCCGAGAAGCGCGAACGAGGTGACTGGAAGGTCTTGACCCATGATCTGAGAAGACTACTGTTCCTGTTAGGAACAATCTCATCGAGGGGGAGTTGGGGCATGTCGCGCACGATGCTGATGGTGGGGACCCGCAAGGGACTGTGGCTGGGGATGTCGGATCAGGACCGTGCCGCCTGGGAGTGGAGCGGCCCACACTTCCCGATGGAGGAGGTCTACTCGGTCCTGATCGACCGCAGGGGTGAGGAGACCAGACTCTTCGCCGGCTGCTCATCGAGTTGGTTCGGTCCGCAGATACGTCGCAGCGACGATCTCGGTGCGTCCTGGCAGGAGACCCCCAACGGTGCCGTCCGTTTCCCCGACGATGCTGCCCTGCCCGACGGAAGCGCGGCCACGCTGGCCCGGATCTGGCAGTTGACGCCCGGAGTCGAGGACGACGTCGTGTGGGCGGGCACCGAACCGGCAGCCATCTTCCGCTCGGAAGACCGGGGGGAGACCTTTGAGTTGGTGCGCGGCCTGTGGGACCACCCGCACCGTCCGGAGTGGCAGGCCGGCTTCGGCGGTCAGGCCTTCCATACGATCCTTCCGCATCCCACCGACGGTTCGTCGGTGCTGGCGGCACTGTCGACGGGCGGCGTCTACCGCACCAGCGACGGCGGATCCTCCTGGGCGCCGGCCAATGAGGGAGTCAAGGCGGAGTTCTTCCCCGGTGAGCGCAACTTCCCAGAGTTCGGCCAGTGCGTGCACAAAGTGGCGCGCGACGCGGTCGAGCCCGAACGCCTCTTCCTGCAGAACCACGGCGGCGTCTATCGCTCCGACGACGGCGGCGACTCCTGGCGTGACATCGCGCCCGGACTGCCCAGCGAGTTCGGCTTCGCCATCGTCACGCATCCGCATGAGGCCAACACGGCCTACACGTTCCCGATCGAGGATGCCGGGGGTCGGTGGCCGGTGGAGGGGCGGGCCCGGGTGTGCCGCACGACCGACGGTGGCGCGCACTGGGACACGCTCGGCGAAGGCCTCCTTCCCGACGACTTCTATGCAGCGGTGATGCGTGACGCCATGTGCACCGACGACCATCAGACCCCGGGGCTCTACTTCGGTGCTCGCAACGGTGCGCTCTGGTGCTCACCTGACGCTGACGGGTCCTGGAGCGAGGTGCGCAGCGGCCTGCCTGACGTCATGGTCGTGCGGGCGGCAGCGCTGCCCTGACACAAGCTGTGGCGGAGCGTTGGGGGAGCCAACTGAGACGCGGCGCGAGTGGAGCCCTGGTTGAGAAGTAGGCTGCGCGACATGAGTGATCGGCCTGATATCAAGCCCCGTTCCCGCGACGTCACCGATGGTCTTGAGAAGGCAGCCGCCCGCGGCATGCTTCGCGCCGTCGGCATGGGAGACGAAGACTGGGTGAAGCCCCAGATCGGCGTCGCCAGCAGTTGGAACGAGATCACCCCCTGCAACCTCTCCCTGGACAGGCTTGCCAAGGCAGTCAAGAACGGCGTGCACGCGGCCGGTGGCTTCCCGCTGGAGTTCGGCACGATCTCGGTCTCCGACGGGATCTCGATGGGCCACGAGGGGATGCACTACTCGCTCGTGTCTCGCGAGGTCATCGCCGACTCGGTCGAGACCGTGATGATGGCCGAGCGTCTCGATGGCTCAGTGCTGCTCGCCGGCTGTGACAAGTCGCTGCCCGGCATGCTGATGGCTGCCGCGCGCCTCGATCTGGCCAGCGTCTTCCTCTACGCCGGATCGACGATGCCGGGATCGGTGGACGGCAACGACGTCACGATCATCGACGCCTTCGAAGCAGTCGGTGCCTGCCTGGCCGGCAAGATCACTCGCGACGAGGTGGACCGCATCGAGCGGGCCATCTGCCCGGGCGAGGGCGCCTGCGGAGGGATGTACACGGCCAACACCATGGCCAGCGTTGCCGAGGCTCTCGGTATGTCGTTGCCCGGCAGTGCAGCCCCGCCCGCAGTGGACCGTCGCCGTGACGGGTTCGCCCACCGCTCCGGTGAAGCAGTCGTGGAGATGCTCCGTCAGGGCATCACCGCGCGCCAGATCATGACCAAGCCGGCGTTCGAGAACGCCATCGCTGTCGTCATGGCCCTCGGCGGCTCGACCAACGCCGTGCTGCACCTGCTCGCGATCGCTCGCGAGGCCGACGTCGACCTGACCCTCGACGACTTCAACCGCATCGGCTCCAAGGTGCCGCACATCGGCGACCTGAAGCCGTTCGGGCGCTTCGTGATGACCGACGTGGACAAGATCGGCGGCATCCCCGTCGTCATGAAGGCGTTGCTCGACGCGGGCCTCATGCACGGCGACACCCTGACTGTCACCGGCAGGACGATGGCTGAGAACCTCGAGGCCCTCGCACCGAAGGGCTTGGATGGCGAGGTCCTGCGGGCCTTCGAGAAGCCGATCCACGCGACCGGCGGCATTACCGTCCTCAAGGGGTCGCTGGCTCCAGAAGGGGCCGTGGTGAAGAGCGCCGGCTTCGACGACACCACGTTCACCGGCACAGCTCGCGTCTTCGACGGGGAGCGCGCCGCGCTTGACGCCCTGACCGAGGGTGCGATCAAGGCCAACGACGTCGTGGTCATCCGCTACGAGGGTCCCAAGGGTGGGCCCGGCATGCGCGAGATGCTGGCCATCACCGGCGCCATCAAGGGTGCCGGCCTCGGCAAGGACGTCCTGCTGATCACCGATGGCCGGTTCTCCGGCGGCACGACCGGGCTCTGTGTCGGTCACATCGCCCCCGAAGCAGTCGACGGTGGACCCATCGCCTTCCTCCGAGACGGCGACCCGATCACCCTGGACGTGGCCGAGGCGACCCTCGACGTGCAGATGGACGATCTCGAAGCTCGCAAGGTGGGC
>JARICB010000145.1 GCA_029264225.1 Nocardioides sp.
GGCAGTTGGGCCCGATCATCCGGGTGGACTTGCCCTCGAGGTAGGCGAACACCTCGGCGCTGTCCTGGACCGGAACGCCCTCGGTAATGACGACGAGCAGTTCGATGCCGGCGTCGATGGCCTCGATACAGGCGTCCTTGGTGAAGGCCGGGGGCACGAAGACGACCGACACGTTGGCGCCGGTCTCCTTCATGGCCTCTTCGACGTTGCCGAAGACGGGCAGGTCCTTACCGCCGAGCTCGACCGAGGTTCCGGCCTTGCGGGCGTTGACGCCGCCGACGATGTCGGAGCCGGCGGCGACCATCAGGGCGGTGTGCTTGGAGCCCATCCCGCCCGTCATGCCCTGGACGATGATCTTGGAGTCCTTGTTCAGGTAGATAGACACTAGTTTCGCTCTCTCGTCTCAGGCGCTCGCGTGAGCGAGCTCGGCGGCCTTGTCGGCCGCACCGTCCATGGTGTCGACCTGCGTCACGAGCGGGTGGTTCAGCTCGTTCAGGATGGCGCGACCGGCGTCGACGTTGTTGCCGTCGAGGCGTACGACGAGCGGCTTGGTGGCCGCGTCGCCGAGAATCTCGAGCGCACCCTTGATGCCGTTGGCGACCTCGTCACAAGCGGTGATGCCGCCGAAGACGTTGACGAACACGCTCTTGACCTGCTCGTCGTTGAGGATCACGTCGAGTCCGTCGGCCATCACCTGTGCGTTGGCGCCGCCCCCGATGTCGAGGAAGTTGGCGGGCTTGACGCCGCCGTGCTTCTCCCCGGCGTAGGCGACCACGTCGAGGGTCGACATGACCAGGCCCGCACCGTTGCCGATGATGCCCACAGCACCGTCGAGCTTGACGTAGTTGAGGCCCTTGTCCTTGGCCTTGGCCTCGAGCGGGTCGGCCTCTTCACGGATCTCGAAGGCCTTGTGGTCCTCGTGGCGGAACTCGGCGTTCTCGTCGAGGGAGACCTTGCCGTCGAGCGCCTCGAGCTTGTCACCGGTCAGCCGCGCGAGCGGGTTGACCTCGACGAGCGTGGCGTCCTCCTGGATGAATACGTTCCACAACTGCTGGACCATCGTCACGGCCTGGTCGCGCAGCACGGCCGGGAATCCGACCTCGTCCACGATCGCTTCGGCCTTGGCCTTGTCGACTCCGGTGCCCGCGTTGATCGGGATCTGCTTCACGGCGTCGGGGTTGGTCTTGGCGACCTCTTCGATCTCCACGCCCCCCTCGACACTGGCGATGCACAGGTAGGAGCGGTTCGAGCGGTCGAGCAGGAAGGAGAAGTAGTACTCCTCCTCGATCGACGCGCCGGGGACCACGAGGACCCGGTTGACCGGCAGTCCCTTGATCTCCAGGGCCAAGATCGCGCGAGCGGCCTCTTCGGCCTCCGCGGGGGACTTGGCAACCTTCACGCCGCCAGCCTTGCCCCGCCCACCGGCCTTCACCTGCGCCTTGACGACAACGACGCCACCGATCTCCTCCGCGGCCGCGCGAGCGTCCTCGGGGGTGGTGACGGTCTTGCCGAGTTCGCCGGCTACTCCGTGCTTCGCGAAGAGTTCCTTCGCCTGGTACTCCATCAAGTCCACGATGTACCCAGTCCTTTTTGTGTTGACATAGTCTGCGTCGCACCTTAGACCCGTTCCCACCCTCACTGGCAGCGCGGGTCGCGTGGGGCACGTCACGCAGGGTTACTCAGTACCGTGGCCGCATGCCTTCCGTGATGTGGTTCCGCCGTGATCTACGGGGCCGTGACCACCCTGCACTGCAGGCCGCACTCGCTATCGGAGACACCGCTCCACTCTTCGTCGTGGATCCCACTGTCTGGGACTCGGCGGGTCCGCGTCGCCAGGCCTGGCTGGCGGGCAACCTGCGTGCCCTCGACGAGCGCCTCGACGGCCGACTGAGCGTGCGTATGGGTACGCCGAGGCAGGTAGTGCCCGCGTTCGCCGAGGAAGTAGGGGCCACGAGCGTGCACGTCTCGGCCGAGACGACACCGTACGGCCGACGCCGCGACGCCGCCGTCGAGGCAGCCCTGGCCGAGGCCGACATCGCCTGGGCGGCCACCGGTTCGCCGTACGCCGTAGGGCCGGGGCGCATCCGTAACGGCTCCGGCGGGCCCTACCAGGTGTTCACCCCGTGGGCGAAGGCCTGGCGCGCGCACGGCTGGGCGGCACCGGCGAACTCACCGGACAGTCCCGAACTGGTGGCCGCCGACTCCGACCCCCGCGCAACTACGTTGCTCGACGAGGCGTGGCGCGCCCACGGGTCCGAGCTTCCTTCCCCCGGCGAGGATGCTGCGTGGCGTCGGTGGTGCCACTTCCGCGACGACCTGCTCGATGACTATGACCAGGACCGAGACCGGCCGGGCATTGATGGCACCTCACGACTCTCGCCCTATCTGCGGCTGGGCGTGCTGCACCCTCGGTCGCTGTTGGCCGACCTGGCCAGCATGAGCGGCGGCACGAGCACCAGCGTTGGCGTGGCGCGATTCGAGACGGAACTGGCATGGCGCGAGTTCTACGCCGATGTCCTCTGGCACCACCCAGACTCCGCGTGGCAGGACCTCAAACCGGCCCTGGCCGGCATGCGCTACGACGACCCGGAGGACGCGAGCGACGCAGTGGAGGCGTGGCGAACGGGGACCACCGGCTATCCGATCGTCGACGCTGGGATGCGCCAACTTCTCGCCACCGGCTGGATGCACAACCGGGTGCGGATGATCACCGCGTCGTTCCTGACCAAGGACCTACATATGTGGTGGCCGATCGGCGCGCGCCACTTCCTGAGCCACCTCATCGACGGCGACCTCGCCTCCAACAACCATGGTTGGCAGTGGGTGGCCGGCACCGGCACCGACGCATCGCCCTACTTCCGGGTCTTCAACCCGATCACCCAGGGCAAGAAGTTCGACCCTGCCGGCGACTACGTACGCCGCTGGGTGCCCGAACTGGCGCACCTGACCGGAGCACTGGCACACGAGCCCTGGACGACCGACGCCGGCTATCGGGGCGACTACCCGCGACGCATCGTGGACCACGCCGAGGAACGTATCGAGTCTCTCGAGCGCTACCGGGTCGCGCGAGCCCACGGGTAGCCAACGTCCTCAGTTGGGCGCGTCCTGGTCGAAGTGCTCGGCGACCCAGCCGGTGATCTCGGTAGTGGGAGCGCCGGGAGTGAATACCTTGGCCACCCCTGCCTCCATCAGCATCGGAATGTCCTCGGTCGGGATGATCCCGCCACCGAAGACCACGATGTCGTCGGCGTCGCGCTCCTTGAGGAGGGCGAGGAGTTTGGTGAACAACGTCATATGGGCCCCCGAGAGCACCGACAGGCCGATCAGATCGGCGTCCTCCTGGATCGCCGTCTCCACGATCTGCTCGGGCGTCTGGTGCAGGCCGGTGTAGATGACCTCGTGCCCGGCGTCGCGAAGCGCCCTGGCCACGATCTTGGCCCCGCGGTCGTGGCCGTCGAGCCCCGGCTTGCCGACGACGATGCGGAGGCGACGGTGCGCGGAACTCGAGGTCATGTGAAGCAGCGTAGCCAACGAAGGAGTTCTGCGAACGCCTGCGAATCCGGCGATGGTCGTCCACAATCGATGCCGATAGGGATTTCGGAGGGCCAAGTCCGTCCGCTACAGTCTCGAAGTCGGTTCGTGAAGCACCCCCTGTTTTACCCCTGTTTCACCCCCGCATGAACCCCGGCACATCCCCCGCACACACGAGGAAATCTGTATGGGCAACCACCGAGCGCACCGCGGCCATCGCCGCGACGACTCGCCAACGCCCCTCCCCGGACGACGCGTAGCTGCCCCGCCTGCCGGTCGACGTCGGGCTGCCAAGCCGACTGCTGGCCACTCGCTCCTCCGGGTGCTGCCCTCGGCCCCGATCATCGCCGGTGTGACCGCCCTGGCCATCTCGGCCGGCGGAGCAGTCAGCGCTGCCGACACCGACCTGTCGGGCACTGTGAGCGAGCAGACCGGAGCCGTGGCCGCAACTGCCAGCACCGGACTTGCGAAGGTCACCCCCCTTGCCACCCGCGAGGCGATCGTCTCGCGTGACTCACGTCGCGACGCCGCCGCCGCCGCCGCCAACGACGAACTCATCGCCAAAGCCGACGCGCAGGCAGAGAAGCAGCACGCCGCGCTCGAGGAGATGACCCAGAGCGCCGAGAAGCAGGCCGCCAAGATCAAGGAGAACCAGTGGGTGCTTCCACTGGCGAGCTACCGCATCTCCGCGACCTTCGGCGCCTCCAGTTACCT
>JARICB010000160.1 GCA_029264225.1 Nocardioides sp.
GACGCCTACGAGCCGGGGTCGGTACAGAAGGTGCTGACCGCCGCCGCGCTGATCGATGCGGGCAAGGTGACGCCGCGCACCAAGCTGCGCATCCCGTCGTCGCTGGCACGCCAGGACCGGGTGATCGGGGACTGGTTCGACCACGGCAACATCAGGTTGACCCTTGCCGGAGTCATCGCCCAGTCCTCCAACATCGGCACCGTGCTCGCCGCGGATGCGTTCTCGCCGGTCGACCTGGTGGGCTACCTCCAGAAGTTCGGTCTCGGGCAGCGCACCAACCTCGGTATGCGCGGTGAGTCGCCGGGAATCCTGGCCGGTGGTGATGTGATGACCGCCCAGCAGAAGGACCGGGTCGCCTTCGGCCAGTCGGTCTCGGTCAACGCCGTACAGATGGCGGCCGCGGTCAACGCCGTCGCCAACGGTGGGGTGCTGATCGCGCCGAGCATCATCAAGGGCAGCGCCACCACCGACGACGGCACCCTGGTCGGCACTGACCACGCGACGAGTCGTCGGGTGGTGAGTGCGAAGGCCGCCCGGCAGACGGCCAAGATGATGGAACTCGTCGTCGACGACGAGGTCGGCGTCGCCCCGAGGGCCCAGGTGCCCGGCTACCTCGTGGCAGGCAAGACCGGAACTGCCCAGCGGGTCAACGAGAGTGGCGTCTACGACGGCTCGACCACCGTTTCCTTCGCCGGCTTCGCGCCGGCCGACGACCCCCGGTTCACCGTCTATGTCGTGGTCCACGCCCCGCAGGGCGACGGCGGCGGTGGCTCGATCGCCGGTCCCGCCTTCTCCCGCATCATGGGATACGTCCTGAGCCGCTACCGCGTCCCACCCACCAACGGCAAGCCATCGAGGCTTCCCGTCGAGTGGTGAGCCCACAGCGATACCCTCCGATGGTGGTTGGTGAACGCGCCGTACTTCCTGGACGCCCGGCTGAACCGACGGCAACGACGTTGCGTGACCTCGCCAACTGGCTGGGCACCTTGGCGTCCTTGCACTCCGATGGCGACCTGGGTATCGAAGTCACCGGCATCTCGCTGAGCACCCAACGCATCCAGAGCGGCGACCTCTACGCGGCCCTGCCCGGAGGTCGTGCCCATGGGGCCGACTTCGCCGACGCTGCGGTGTCGGCCGGTGCGGTCGCGGTGCTGACCGACCCGAGCGGCGCCGATCGGATTCCCTTCGGGACCCCGGTCCTGGTCGTCGACCAGCCGCGGAGCGTGCTGGGCCGGCTCGCCGCCCGGATCTACGCCGAGCCCGCCACGGCAATGGCGATGATCGGCGTTACCGGTACCCAGGGCAAGACGACCACTACCCGACTCCTGGACGAGGGCCTGGCGGCTGCCGGGTTCACCGGTGCCGTCATCGGCACCGTAGGTACGAGGATCGCCGGGAGCGACATCGCGACCGAGTTGACCACGCCCGAGGCACCCGACCTGCACGGCCTGTTCGCCGTGATGCGCGAGAGCAGGGTCGAGGTCTGTGCCATGGAGGTCTCCTCCCACGCGCTGGTGCTGGGACGGGTCGACGGTGTGGTCTTCGACGTCGCGACCTTCCTCAACCTGGGCCGCGATCACCTCGACTTCCATACCGACCTCGACGACTACTTCGCGGTGAAGGCTTCCTTGTTCACCCCCGAACGAGCCAGGCTCGGTCTGACCAACATCGACGACGAGTTCGGCCGTGCCCTCCTCGAACGCGCCACGATTCCCATGCATACGTTCTCCACGACCGGCCCGGCCGACTGGCGTGCCACCGACATTGAGCTGACCGGCGACGGCTCCACCTTCACCGTGGTCGGCCCGCACGAGACCCGGCTCGCCGCTCGGGTGTGTGTGCCCGGTGCCTTCAATGTTTCCAACGCGCTGGCCGCCATCGCCTCTGCTGCCCTCGCCGGACTGGACCCCGAGCGGGTAGCCACCGGGATCGGTCAGGGCGGTGGCGTCCCGGGCCGGCTCGAACGCGTGGATGCCGGACAGGACTTCGTGCTCGTCGTCGACTACGCCCACAAACCGGACGCCCTCGAGGCAGTGCTCTCGACGCTGCGCCCACTCACGACTGGCCAGGTCATCGTCGTCATCGGCGCCGGCGGCGACCGCGACTCGGGCAAGCGGCCGATCATGGGTGAGATCGCCGGTCGTCTTGCCGACGTCGTGATCGTCACCGACGACAACCCGCGCACCGAGGACCCGGCCCACATTCGCGCCGCGGTGCTTGCCGGTTCGCGCGCCGGCCAGACCATCGAGATCGGTGATCGTCGCCTCGCCATCGTCGAAGCAGTACGTCGCGCAGCACCCGGCGACGTCGTGTTGATCGCCGGCAAGGGGCATGAGACCGGCCAGGAGATCGATGGCCAGACCTACCCGTTCGACGACCGGGTCGTGGCGGCGCAGGCGGTGGCGCAACGATGATCGAGATGACCCTTGCCGAGATCGCCGAGGTCGTCGGTGGCAGGCCCTACGGAGACGCCAACGTCAGCGGTGCAGCGTTCATCGACACCCGCAACCCCGAGCCGGACGGTCTCTTCGTCGCTCTCGTCGGCGAGCGGGTCGACGGTCACGACTACGTGGAACAGGCGGTCGCTGGCGGTGCGGTGGCCGTGCTGGGCACTCGCCCGACGAGCGCACCGACCGTGGTGGTCGATGACGTGGTGAAGGCGCTGGGCGACTTGGCGCGTCACGTCCATGACTGCCTCGATGAAGTGACGACGTACGCGCTGACCGGTTCGCAGGGAAAGACCGGTACCAAGGACTACCTGGCCGCGATCCTCGAAGGCGTCGGACCGACCGTGGCCACCCGGGGCAACTTCAACAACGAGATCGGGGTCCCGCTGACCGTGCTGCGGGCGACACCGGACACCAAGCACCTGGTGGTCGAGATGGGCGCGCGCGGGGTGGACCACATCGCCTACCTGTGCAGTATTGCCCAACCCGACGTGGCGGCCGTCCTCAACGTCGGCACGGCACACCTGGGGGAGTTCGGCACTCGCGCAACGATCGCTGAGGCCAAGGGCGAGATCCTCGAGGCCCTCACCATGGAAGGCAAGGCGGTGCTCAACGCCGACGATCCGCTGGTGGCGGAGATGGCCGGACGCACTCGTGCCAGCCTGGTCACCTTCGGCGCGGCCGGTGACGTACACGCCACCGAGATCACCGCAGACGACCTCGGCCGGCCCTCCTTCGATCTGCAATGGCGGGGGAGCGGCGCCACGGTGCACCTGGCGCAGATCG
>JARICB010000186.1 GCA_029264225.1 Nocardioides sp.
TGCACTTGTTGGCCTATCTTCTCGACCCGACGTATCCGCCGCTGATCGCGGCACTCAATGAGGTGCTGGCCGGCCGCAACGCCCGGGTGCCGGCGATCCTGGAGCGCCTCCAGGCCCTCGACATCGACATCGATGAGGCCGAAGTGCATGAGTTGGCGGGAGACCCGGCAGCCACCGGTCGACCCCACATCGCCGACGTCCTGGTCAAGCGCGGCATTGTCTCGAACCGCACCCAGGCGTTCAACCAGTACCTCAGCCCCGGCCGACCGGGCTATGTCACCCGGAACGCAGCGGAGCTGACCGAGATGATCGGCATCGTCGTGGGCGCGGGAGGGGTCACCGTGATCGCGCACCCCTGGGGCAGAACTGATCCGGCGGGGATGGCGGAGGCGACACTGGCGGACCTCAAGGCGCTTGGACTCTCCGGGATCGAGGTGGACCATCAGGACCATTCGCCCCGGGCCCGGGCAGATCTCGCCGCGATCGCCAGCCACCTCGATCTCGTCCACACCGGCTCCAGCGACTACCCCGGGCTCGGCAAGATCGACCACGATCTGGGCTGCAACCTGACCGATCCCGTGGAGTTCGAGCGTCTGGTCGACTTGGCTGAGGCCGCCGCAAGGGCGTCCGGTCGCCCGGCGCCGACCGTGCTGTACCACTGATCGACTGTGAATGTGGTGAGCAACCAGTGACGTTGCGCTCACACCGGGCCGCCTCGTCGGGCATGATGGACCCGATGACCACGACAACTCTCGCGATCGCCAACCAAAAGGGTGGCGTCGCCAAGACGACGACCGTTGCCTCCCTTGGCGCTGCACTGGCCGAGCTCGGCAACAAGGTGCTCCTCGTCGACCTCGACCCCCGGGCCTGCCTGACGTTTTCCCTCGGTGTGGACCCGGAGGATCTCGAGCTCTCGGTGCACCACGTGCTGACCAAGGGCCTTGATCCTGCCGAAGTGATCATCTCGACCGACGACGGCGTCGACCTGATGCCGGCCACGATCGAGTTGGCTCGGGCCGAGGCTGACCTGCTCACACGCACCGGTCGCGAGCACGTGATCAAGGGCGCTCTGGAGGACCTCGAGGAAGCCGGCATCGACTATGACTGGGTGCTGCTGGACTGCCCGCCTTCCCTCGGCGTCTTGACGGTCGCCGGCCTGACCGCCGCCAACGGGGTGCTGATCCCCCTCCAGTGCGAAACGCTGTCCCACCGCGGAGTGGGGCAGTTGCTCGACACGGTCCACGACGTTCGCAAGTTCACCAACCGCAGACTCAAGGTCTGGGGTGTGCTGCCGACGTTGTTCGACGGGCGCACCAACCATTCCCGAACAGTGCTGGAGACGATTTCATCCACCTATGACCTCGAGGTCATCGAGCCGCCGATCCCCAAGACGATCAAGTTTGCCGAGGCGCCGGCCGCGGGCCGCTCCATCCTCGCCACCAGCAAGAGCAACAAGGGCGCGCTCGCCTACCGCGAGGTCGCGGCGAACCTGGTGAAGCGCAAGAAGAAGTGAACCTGCGGTGAGTCGTCACCGTCTCGAATCGGGTCGGCCTCGTTACGGCAGGATCGCGGCACTCTGTGCCTCGTTCGTGATCACGGTCGTCGCCGTCCTCGGCGGTGCCGGGCTGTTCCCGAGGTCCGTTGTCGGTGATCCGGTCAGCGCCGACTATCAGGCGCAGGTGACGGGGCCGGCGATCCCCGCCAAGCGGGCTGCCGCGCCGTTGGTGGTCGAACCGCCGGTCACCATCGCGCCGGCCGAATCCGGCACCGGCCGTCGGATCGTGTTCAGCCAGGCCGCGCAACGGGTCTGGCTGATCACGGCAAGGAACGATGTGGCGCGCACCTACCTGGTGTCGGGGAGCCTCAGCAACAACCTCAGGAAGGGCAGCTACCAGGTCTTCTCGCGCTCGGAGAACGCCACCGGGATCGACGACTCGGGAACGATGAGGTGGTTCGTCCGGTTCGCGCGCGGTCGCACTGCCGCGATCGGGTTCCATGACATCCCGGTCAACAACGGCAAGGCTGTCCAGACCAGCGCCCAACTGGGGACCCCTCTCTCGCACGGCTGCATCCGACAGAGCGCCGACGATGCGCAGGAGCTGTGGAAGTTCGCCCCGATCGGCACCCCGGTCGCCGTCATTTGACCTGGACCATTTGGCCTGGCCATCTGATGTGCGCCGAAGACAGCAGTACGCCGACCCGCAGCGTGCGGATCGGCGTGCTGGAGGAGAATCGTGCTGAACGGGGCCGCGGCCCCGAAGATCACTCTCCGGTGGTGGACTTTTCGCTGGTCTTCTCTGCGGTCGTGCCAGCGGTCACCTGCTCGCCGCTGCGGGTGCGACGCCGACGACGGTTCCGGTTCTGGCTCTGACCCGACTTCTCGGTCGTGGCCTCGCCGGTCGAGGACCGTTCGCCGCGGCTGCCGCCCTGGCCACGGCCGCCACTGCCCGGGCCGCGTCCACCGCTGCTGCGCTGACCGCCGCGCCCGCTGTCGGTCTTGGGGGCCTGCGGCTCCGGGTCCTTGATCCGTCCCTTGGTGCCGGGCTTGATGCCGAGGTCGGTGTAGAGGTGATCGGAGGTGGAGTAGGTCTCCTGCGGCTCCTCGAACGGGAGGTCGAGGGTCTTGTTGATGACCTTCCAGCGGGTCAGGTCGGCCCAGTCCACGAAGGTGACCGCAACGCCGGTGGCGCCGGCGCGACCGGTGCGACCGATCCGGTGCACGTAGGTCTTGTCGTCCTCGGGGCAGGTGTAGTTGATGACGTGCGAGACGCCGGCAACGTCGATGCCTCGCGCGGCCACGTCGGAGGCGACGAGGACCTTGATCTTGTACTCACGGAACTTGTTCAGGGCCTTTTCGCGGGCAACCTGAGCCATGTCGCCGTGCAG
>JARICB010000201.1 GCA_029264225.1 Nocardioides sp.
CAGGTTGTCGAGCCCGTCGAACTGGTTGATCCACTTTGCGGCGTACCCCGGGCCGACCCCGGGGACGCCGGGCAGGTTGTCGGAGGTCTCGCCGACGATCGCCGCCAACTCGGGGTAGCGGTAGGGCGGCACGCCGTACTTCTCCTCGACATAGGCAGGCGTCAACCGCGCGAGGTCGCTGACGCCCCGCATCGGATAGAGCACCGTGGAGGTCTCGGTCACCAGCTGGATCGAGTCCCGGTCACCGGTCAGGATCAGCACTTCCATGCCTTCGGCGACGGCCTGCGTCGACAAGGTGGCGATGATGTCGTCGGCCTCGTAACCTTCAAGCTCGAGGTGCTGGATCCGGAGCGCGTCAAGCACCTGCTGGATCAGCGGCAACTGACTGCGGAACTCGTCGGGCGTCTTGTTCCGCTTGGCCTTGTACTCGGGATACTCCTCGAGTCGAAACGTCTGGCGGGACTTGTCGAACGCCACCGCTACGTGGGTAGGCCGCTCGTCGCGCAGCACGTTGACCAGCATCGAGGTGAACCCGTAGACGGCGTTGGTGTGCTGCCCGGTGGCGGTCGCGAAGTTCTCCACTGGCAGCGCGAAGAAGGCGCGATAGGCCAGCGAGTGGCCATCCAGCAGAAGGAGTCGGGCGGTCGTTGGCGTCGAGGCTGCACTCGGGTCGGGCACCCGGCGACTCTAGCCGTCCATACCGAGTGCCGCACGGTCGCCGTGGTCGGCCAGAATGGCGCCATGACCGATTCCACGCAGCCCGCCGCCACCCCCAACATCGACGACATCCTCGCTGTGATGCCGAAGGTCATGGGCGCCCTCGGGGAGAAGATGGGGGTCGTCCTCGTCGAGGCCTCTGCCGAGCGGGTGGTGGCCACCATGCCGGTCGAAGGGAACACCCAGCCCTACGGGCTCCTCCACGGTGGGGCATCGGTCGTGCTGGCGGAGTCGCTCGGCTCCATCGGTTCGGCCATTCACGCGCACCCGGACCGGGTCGCGGTAGGTGTCGACATCAACGCCACGCACCACCGCGGCGCCACGAGCGGCATCGTCACCGGCGTCGCTACACCCGTCCACCTGGGCCGCACCACGACCTCTTACGACGTCGTCATTACCGATGACCGCGGCAAGCGGCTCTGCACCGCAAGGATCACCTGCGCCCTGGTGCCGGCCGACCGAATTGCGAGCTGACTGGCAGCTCAGCTCGCTACGTGCTCGCGGCGGCTGCGTCTCGCCGCGAGCACCTTGTCGATATGACGGTGCGTCGTGACCGACCGCGCTCGGGGCGCTCTGGAGGTGAGCCGGGAGCGGATCGTCGCGGTGGCCGCGGATCGCAAGGTGGCCTGCGGCGCCAGCGCGAGCCGGGCCATGAAGCGGTTGGACTCGCGCGACTCCGTGTTGGCGGCGGTGGTGAAGTTGGCGACACCACGCAGCTCGGCGAACCGAACAGCCGCCTCCATCAGGGCCGTACCGACACCACGACGACGAAAATCGGGCAGTACGTGGGGTGAGACGGCCAACACCGTCGGCTCAAGGTTGAGCGGAGTCAGGGTGGAGACGCACAGATAGACGCCGCCAGCGATTCGGCCGTCGTACTCGGCGACGACAATCGACTTGTCGTTGCTCTGCTCGCACTGCGCCAGCAGATCGGCAATATCGGCGATCTGCTCGGCCGCCGTACCGGTCCGGAGGATATCTGCCCACAGCTCCTGCAGGGCGGGTAAGTCGCGGGCCTCGGCTTCGCGCAGCGTGGTTGGCGTCCTGCTCATCGCGACTCCTTGTCTGTGTAATCCCCGTTCGCTTCGGCGGGCTGCCGCAGCGACACGGGCGACCCTACGCCCCCAGGTGCGCGATGTCAGATGGTCCTGCGAGAGCGGGGGACAACCGCCGATCGGCCACCTGCATCTTCGTTGGGTAGGTTGATCGGGTTGTTGTGAGCCCGGTCACCTTGCGCCGGTATAGTTCCCACGTTTCCCGGTGCACCCGCACTGCTCCCCCTTGATGAGGACATACATGCATCCACGTCTCGACTCCGTGCGGCGTCACCGTCGGCCAGCCGTGCGCGCCGCACTCCTACTGATGGGCCTGCTGTTCGGGCTGGTCAGCGTCGGCACCAGCACCGCCTCGGCAGCTCCGGCAGACGATCAGAGCAACACCGTCTCCGGGACGCTGCGCAACACCGCCGAGGGCAACGCCCCGGTGGAGGGGGTCGAGATCATCGTCACGAATCCTGCGGGCGAGGAATATCGTGGGAACAGCGACGCTGACGGCAAGTTCTCCATCGAGGTGCCCGGCGAGGGCGGTCTGCTCAAGGTCCAGCTCAACGAGGACACCCTGCCTGAGGGGACGTCGCTGCGCGACGCCGACAAGAGCGAGTTGACCCGCGTAATGAACCCCGGCCAGTCCGCGGTGTTCATCTTCCCGATCGGGCCAGACGACCGTCAGGTCGAGACGAAGTGGGATCGCGTCCCCCAGTTGCTCTACAACGGGCTGCTGTTCGGCATCGTGATGGCGATGGCCGCACTGGGCCTTTCGATGGTCTTCGGCACCACTGGCCTGACCAACTTCGCCCACGGCGAGCTGGTCACGTTCGGCGCCCTCATCGCCTTCTTCTTCAACAGCACCTTGGGACTTCCCTTCGCCGTCGCCACGCTCCTAGCGGTGGTGTTGGGAGCGGTCCTTGGCTGGTTCCAGCACACGGTGCTCTGGCGGCCGCTACGGCACCGCGGTACCGGACTGATCGCCACCATGATCGTCTCCATCGGGCTGATGTTCTTTCTGCGCAACCTCTTCCAGTACTTCACGGGAGGGCGCACCATGAATTACGCCGACCACGTCACCCCGAGTGGCTACGACGTCATGGGGATCAACGTCACCACGCGTGATCTGGTCATCGCCGGCGTCTCAATCGTCGCGATCCTGTGCGTCACCCTGGCGCTGAGCCGCACCCGCCTGGGCCGGGCCACCCGCGCAGTGGCCGACAACCCTGCGTTGGCCAGTTCGACCGGCATCAACGTCGACCGGGTGATCGGGCTGGTCTGGATCATCGGCACGGCCCTCGCGTCGCTGGCCGGGGTGTTCCTGGGCTTCTCGCTGGGCGTGACCTTCCAGATGGGTCAACTCGTGCTGCTGCTGCTCTTCGCCGCGGTATGTGTCGGCGGTCTCGGTTCGGTCTGGGGAGCCCTGATCGGTTCGCTGATCATCGGCGTACTGATCGAGATGTCCACGCTGGTCATCCCGTCGGACCTGAAGAATGCCGGGGCGTTGCTCCTGCTGATCTTGATCCTGCTCGTGCGTCCCCAAGGCCTGTTGGGCCGCCGGGAAAGAATCGGCTGAGGGCGAAGGAGACCACCCATGGAAATCTTGCAAGGTGCATTCCACGACGCGTTCTCACCGTTCGCGCTCTCGTTCGTGTTGGCGGCCATCGGCCTCAACGTCCACTACGGCTACACCGGTCTGCTGAACTTCGGTCAGGCCGCCTTCTGCGCGGTCGGCGCCTACGGCATGGCCGTAGGCATCGCCTCGTTCGGCATGCCGCTCATCCCGGCTCTGCTGATCGGGGTCCTGGCTGCGGTGATCCTGGCACTGGTCCTCGGTATCCCTACGCTGCGACTGCGGGCCGACTACCTGGCCATCGTCACCATCGCGGCGGCAGAGATCCTGCGGCTGGTCTTCTCCACGTCGTTCAAGGACTACTTCCACGCCCGTGACGGGGTGAGCGCCTTCACCAGCGGCTTCCGCAAGCTCAACCCCTTTCCCGACGACCTCATCAGCTTTGCGACGTTCAGCCGCAACGACCTGTGGGTCATGACCGTCGGCTGGGTACTGGTCGCGCTCGTGTGCGTCTACCTGTGGCTGCTCATGCGCTCCCCCTGGGGCCGCGTCCTCAAGAGCATCCGCGAGGACGAGGACGCCGTGCGCTCACTGGGCAAGAACGTCTACTGGTACAAGATGCAGGCGCTCGTGCTCGGTGGTGTGATCGGTGCCTTCGGTGGCTTCATCGGCGGGCTGGGCCTGGCCTCGGTCCAGCCCGACAGCTTCAACACCGACTTCACCTTCATCGCGTTCACCATGCTCATCCTCGGTGGGGCTGCGCGAATCCTGGGCCCCGTGTTCGGTGCGGTGGTCTTCTGGGCCATCCTGTCGGCAGTCGGCAGCATCCTGATCAAGCTCGCCTCCGGCCGCAATCCGATCATTCCGCCCAGCCTGATGAACTCCGACCAGGCTTCCAACGTCCGTTTCATGCTCGTCGGCCTGGTACTGATGCTGCTGATGATCTATCGCCCGCAGGGACTCTTCGGAGACCGGAAGGAGATCGCGCTCGATGCCCGCTGATTCCGAAGCCCCCGGCACATCCAGCCCTACGACACCTCGCCCCACTCCCAACAAGGCGGCGGAGGCCCTCAAGGGCGTCTCCAGCGAACCGGGTGCAGCCAAGCCCGATCCGATCGTGATCGCCACCAACATCACCCGCCAGTTCGGCGGTCTCAAGGCCGTCGACGTCGACCACCTGGAGATCCAACGCGGTGTCATCACTGCGCTGATCGGCCCCAACGGGGCAGGCAAGACCACGTTCTTCAACCTGCTCACCGGCTTCGACAAGCCCGACAGCGGCGATTGGTCCTTCAACGGCAAGAGCCTCAAGAACGTAGCCCCGCACAAGGTGGCTCGTCGCGGCATGGTCCGCACCTTCCAGCTCACCAAGGTGCTCTCGAAGCTTACGGTGCTCGAGAACATGCGACTGGGAGCAACCGGACAGATGGGCGAAGGCTTCCTCGCCGCCCCCCTCAAGATGCTCTGGGGCGGCCAGGAGAGGGCCAACACGGAACGGGCCCGCGAACTGCTCGGCCGGTTCAAGCTCAATGCCAAGGAGGACGACTTCGCCGGGTCGCTGTCGGGTGGCCAGCGAAAGCTCCTGGAGATGGCGCGAGCCCTGATGGTCAAGCCTGAACTGGTGATGCTCGACGAGCCCATGGCCGGCGTCAATCCGGCCTTGAAGCAGTCGTTGCTGGGCCACGTGAAGTCGCTGCGCGACGACGGCATGACCGTACTCTTCGTGGAGCACGACATGGACATGGTCCGCGACATCTCCGACTGGGTCATCGTCATGGCGCAGGGCAAGATCATCGCCGAGGGGACGCCCGACT
>JARICB010000267.1 GCA_029264225.1 Nocardioides sp.
AGATCTATGACCGGTTCGTCGAGCGTTTCGTGGCCCGCACACAGGCCATGACCCTCGGTAACTCCATGGAGTGGGGTGTCGACATGGGCACCTTGATCTCCCAGGCGCAGCTCGACACCGTGCAGGCTCACGTCGACGACGCGGTCGCCAAGGGCGCCCGCGTGCTGGCGGGCGGCAAGGCCCGACCCGACCTCGGGCCCTACTTCTTCGAGCCGACGATCCTGGAAGGGGTTTCCCCTGACATGACCTGTTTCGGTCAGGAGACCTTCGGTCCGGTGATCTCCATCTACCGATTCCACGACGAGGCCGACGCGATCGCGCGCGCCAACGAGGGCGAATACGGGCTCAATGCCTCGATCTATACCCAGGACGGAAGCCGTGGTCGTGCCATGGCCCGCGAGATCAAGTGCGGCACCGTCAACATCAACGAGGCGTTCGGGGCGACCTTCGCCAGCATCGACTCACCGATGGGCGGGATGCGCCAGTCAGGCATGGGCCGTCGACAGGGTGCCGAAGGTATCCACCGCTACACCGAGTCGCAGTCGGTGGCCACCCAGCGGGGGATCCGATTCGCGCCGATGCTCGGGATGTCGGATGAGGTCTATGCCAAGGTCATGACAGCCCAGCTGAGGATCATGAAGAAGATCGGGCGCGCCTGAGATGACGCACTACGACGTCCTGGTGGTCGGTTCCGGCTTCGGGGGCTCGGTCACCGCGCTGCGCCTGACCGAGAAGGGCTACCGGGTCGGCGTACTCGAGGCGGGGGCGCGGTTCGAGGACTCCGACTTCGCCGACACCTCGTTCGACCTGAAACGATTCCTGTTCGCCCCGACGCTGGGGATGTATGGCATCCAGCGCATCGACATGGTCAAGGACTGCCTGATCCTGGCGGGTGCAGGCGTGGGTGGCGGTTCGCTGGTCTATGCCAACACGCTCTACGAGCCGCTCGATGCCTTCTACCAGGATCCGTCGTGGGCTCACATCACCGACTGGAAGGTCGAGCTTGCGCCTTACTACGACCAGGCCAAGCGGATGCTCGGTGTCGTCGAGACACCGTGGCACACGCCCTCTGATGAGGTGATGAGGAAGGTCGCCGAGGACATGGGGGTGGCGGACACCTTCCACGCGACCCCCGTCGGCGTGTTCTTCGGACCGGGTGACAAGCGTGGAGACACCTACGCAGACCCCTACTTCGGCGGAGTCGGCCCCGCTCGTTCCACCTGCACCGGTTGCGGCGAGTGCATGACCGGGTGTCGGCACAACGCTAAGAACACGTTGGTGAAGAACTACCTCTACCTGGCGGAGCAGAACGGCGCTGTGGTTCACCCGCTCACCACGGTGACCCGGGTACGGCCGCGCCCTGAGGGCGGCTACACCGTCGAGGCGCGATGGACCAAGGCCAAGTTGAGTCGGCGCTCGGCAGTGCGGACCTACACCGCCGACCACGTCGTGTTCTCGGCTGCCGCCCTCGGCACCCAGAAACTTCTGCACCAGCTCAAGGGGGAGGGAGACCTACCCCAGATCAGTGACCGATTGGGCATGCTGGCGCGCACCAACTCCGAGTCGATTCTCGGCGCGCTGGCGCCCGACCTGTCGACCGACTTCACCGAGGGCGTGGCCATCACCTCCTCCTTCCACCCGGACGCCGAGACCCATATCGAGCCGGTGCGTTACGGCAAGGGCTCCAACGCGATGGCGCTTATCCAGACCGTGCTGGTCGACGACGTGCCCGGCGAGAGTCGCCTCCGGAGCTGGAGTCGGCAGATGTGGGTCAAGCGCAAGCAACTTCTCGACCTCTACGACATGAAGCACTGGTCGGAGCGCACCGTCATCGCTCTGGTCATGCAGACCCTCGACAACTCCATCACCACGATCGGGATCAAGGGCCGGTTCGGGTGGCGGATGACCAGCAAGCAGGGTCACGGTGAGCCGAATCCGACCCATATCCCCGTGGCCCACGACGCGGTCAAGCGGATGGCCACGATCGTCGGTGGCGAGCCCGGCGGCAACATCGGTGAACCCTTCGAGCGGCCCCTTACCGCCCACTTCATCGGAGGCTGCACGATCGGTGACTCACCCGAGACCGGCGTCGTGGACCCCTACCAACGAATGTTCGGCCACCCCGGGTTGCACGTCGTGGACGGATCGGCCATCTCGGCCAACCTCGGGGTGAACCCGTCGCTGACCATCACCGCGCAGGCCGAGCGAGCGATGGCCTTCTGGCCGAACAAGGGCGAGGTCGACCCCCGCCCGGCGTTGGGTGAGGCCTACGAGCAGCGGGACCCGGTCGCCCCGTTGCATCCGGTGGTGCCTGCCGAAGCGTCCGCCGCACTCCGGCTGCCGATCGTCGCAGTCAGCTGACGATAGGCTCCACGGGTGACGACTCCCCTCGCTGATCACGACCTCGTCCTGGTGGTCGACTTCGGAGCCCAGTACGCCCAGCTCATCGCCCGTCGGGTGCGGGAGGCGCGGGTCTACTCCGAGATCGTGCCGCACTCCTTGCCGGTCGCCGAGATGCTGGCGCGCAAGCCGAAGGCGATCATCCTCAGCGGCGGCCCCTCCAGCGTGTACGCCGAGGATGCCCCCGACATCGACAGGGCGATCTTCGAGGCGGGCGTGCCGGTCTTCGGCATGTGCTACGGATTCCAACTGATGGCTCGTGGCCTCGGTGGGGAGGTGGCCCACACCGGCGCACGTGAATACGGACGGACCGCCGTGAGGGTGACCACGCCCGGCACGCTGCTGGCCGAGGTGCCAGCGGAGCACAAGGTCTGGATGTCGCACGGCGACTCGGTGGCTGCGGCGCCTCCCGGCTTCACCGTGCTCGCGTCGACCGACGTCACCCCGGTGGCGGCCTTCGAGGATGTGGACCGCGCACTGGCGGGCGTGCAGTGGCACCCGGAGGTGCTGCACTCCGAGCACGGACAGCAGGTGCTCGAGCACTTCCTGCACGACATCGCCGGTTGCCGCCAGAGCTGGACGATGGTCAACATCGTCGAGGAGCAGGTCGAGCACATCAGGGGGCAGATCGGGCCCACCGGCCGCGCCATCTGTGCACTCTCCGGGGGCGTCGACTCGGCAGTGGCCGCCGCGATCGTGCAACGCGCCATCGGTGATCGACTTACCTGCGTCTACGTCGACCACGGAATGATGCGCAAGGGCGAGACCGACCAGGTCAAGAGGGACTTCGAAGAGGTCTTCGCTGCGCTCGATGTCGTGGATGCTGCCGATCAGTTCTTGGACGCGCTTGCCGGGGTGCATGAGCCGGAGGAGAAACGGAAGATCATCGGCCGCGAGTTCATCCGCACCTTCGAGGCGGCAGAGGTGCGCGTCTTCGGTGGCCTTGCTGCCGGAGACGCCACGGCCTACCTCGTCCAGGGCACGCTCTACCCCGACGTGGTCGAGTCCGGTGTCGGCGCCGGTACGTCGACCATCAAGTCCCACCACAACGTCGGCGGCCTGCCCGACGACCTTCAGTTCGAGCTGGTCGAACCGCTGCGGACCCTGTTCAAGGACGAGGTGCGCGCCGTGGGTGAGCAGCTCGGCCTGCCGTCGACGATGGTGTGGCGCCAACCCTTCCCCGGCCCGGGCCTGGGGATCCGCATCATCGGCGAGGTGACGCGGGAGCGACTCGACCTGTTGCGCGAGGCGGACGCCATCGCCCGCGAAGAACTCACCCGCGCCGGGTTGGACCGGGAGATCTGGCAGATGCCGGTCGTGCTGCTGGCCGACGTCCGCTCCGTCGGTGTCCAGGGCGATGGCCGCACCTACGGCCATCCCGTCGTGCTGCGGCCCGTGACTTCCGAGGACGCCATGACCGCCGACTGGGCGCGGCTGCCCTACGAGGTGATGGAACGCATCTCCAGTCGCATCACCAACGAGGTGGCCGACATCAACCGGGTCACCATCGACATCACCTCGAAGCCGCCCGGCACCATCGAATGGGAGTAGCCCACGGTTGCCCCACGACCGGGAGTTCACTTCGCTGCGTTTCGAGACACCTCTTTTGAGGGGTGCGCCGGACCCTGTTTCCGCCCTACATTGATGGGGCTCATTCCAGCTCGGGAGGACTCCGTTGCACTCAATCCCACCGATGGCGACGCTCATCGACGCGTCGTGGCTCGACTACCTGCTCGTCGCCATCTACTTCGCCTTCGTGCTGGGCATCGGGTTCATCGCCCGCCGCTCGGTCTCCGACTCGCTGGACTTCTTCCTCTCCGGACGCTCGCTACCCGCATGGGTGACGGGCCTGGCCTTCATCTCCGCCAACCTCGGTGCCGTCGAGATCATGGGTATGTCGGCCAGCGGTGCAGAGTTCGGGTTGCCGACCGTGCACTACTTCTGGGTCGGCGCCATCCCCGCGATGCTGTTCCTGGGCGTGGTGATGATGCCGTTCTACTACGGCTCAAAGGTGCGCTCGGTCCCTGAATTCATGCTCCGTCGGTTCGGACCGGGGGCGCACCTGGTCAACGCCATCTCGTTCGCCGTCGCGCAACTGCTCATCGCCGGAGTCAACCTCTACCTGCTCGGCTCGATCATCCATGCCCTGCTGGGCTGGCCGCAGTGGCTGGCGCTGGTCGTCTCGGCAGCCATCGTGTTGTCCTACATCACCCTTGGTGGGTTGAGCGCCGCGATCTACAACGAGGTGCTCCAGTTCTTCGTGATCGTCGCCTCGCTGCTGCCGCTGACACTCATCGGCCTGCACCGCGTGGGTGGGTGGAGTGGTCTCAACGACAAGGTCGCCGATTTCGCGGCCAACGCGCCGGCGGACGCCGGAGTGCCCTCGGCTGCGAACCAGCTCAACTCCTGGCCGGGCCAGGCACTGTCCGGCTTCGACTCGCCGTTCTTCTCCGTGGTCGGCATCGTCTTCGGTCTCGGGTTCGTGCTGTCCTTCGGCTACTGGACGACCAACTTCGTCGAGGTGCAGCGGGCGATGGCGTCGGAGTCGATCTCCGCGGCCAGGAAGACACCGATCATCGGTGCCTTCCCCAAGATGTTCATCCCGTTCATCGTGATCGTCCCGGGCATGGTCGCCGGTGTTCTCGTCCACGAGATCGGGGAGCTCAAGAACGGCGGCTCGCCACCGGGAGGAGCGGCCGGCGATGGAGTGAAGTACAACGACGCGCTGCTGCTGTTGATGCGCGACATACTGCCCAACGGTTTGCTGGGTCTGGCGATCGCAGGTCTGCTGGCGGCATTCATGGCGGGTATGGCGGCCAACATCTCAGCCTTCAACACCGTCTTCTCCTACGACCTGTGGCAGGGCTACATCCGTAGGAACAACTCCGACGACTACTACCTGCGGATCGGTCGACTGGCCACGGTCGCCGCCACCATCATCGCGATCTTCACGGCGTCGCTGGCCGGCAACTTCGCCAACATCATGGAGTATCTCCAGACCCTGTTCGGCTTCTTCAACGCGCCGCTCTTCGCCACCTTCATCCTCGGTATGTTCTGGAAGCGGATGACGCCAGCCGCAGGCTGGATCGGATTGGTGGCCGGGACCCTGTCGGCCGTTGCTGTCTGGCTGGCCGGCGAGCAGGGTTTGTACGACCTACCAGGGCAGGGGGTGGCCTTCCTGGCCGCCTCGACCGCCTTCGTCGTCGACATCGTGCTCAGCGTGCTCGTCTCCCTCGTCACCACGCCCAAGCCCGCCTCCGAGCTCCGCGGCCTGGTCTACTCCGAGACCCCGCGCGAGGACCGCGTCGACCCGCACGAGGCGTCGTTGCCGTGGTGGCGCCGCACACTGCCGCTGGCGGGAATCGCGCTGGCGATGGTCACCGTCCTCAACTTCGTCTTCTAAGGAGCGCGCAATGTCTGATTCACACGTCGCGGGCGCATTCGACATCCGCAACGTCATCGCCGCCCTGCTGGGGCTCTATGGCGTGATCCTGACTCTGGCCGGCCTGCTCGGCGACCACGCGCCGGAGAAGACGGGCGGAGTCAACGCCAACCTGTGGACCGGGCTGGGGCTGATGGCCGTGGCAGCCTGCTTCGTGGTCTGGAGCCGGGTGCGCCCGATCATCGTCCCCGAGCAGGTCGAGGCACCCGACGACGACCCGACCCGCCCCGCACCTCAGCGCAAGCGGCCGCCCGTTACCTAGTCGCTGAGCAGTGTGGTGCGCTCTGCGGCAAGGAGCACAGCGCCCACCAGCGAGGCTCGCTCGCCCAGCTCGGAAGCCACGACCGGGGTCGTGGCGACGGCATCGAGGGCGTGGCGACGTAACCCGATCCGGGCGGATTCGAGCAGCAGTTCGCCGGCCCGCGCCATGTCGCCGCCGACCACGATCAGTGCCGGGTTGAGTAGGTTGACGATGCTCGCCAACGCCCAGCCGAGGTGCAACCCGGCGTCTTCGATGGCGCGCAGCGCCGAGACGTTGCCGTCGTTGGCTGCCCCAACGATGTCGTCGACGGTGGCTCCCGGGAGCTGAAGTTGCATCATGGTCTGCAAGGCGACGGTCGAGGTGTAGGCCTCCAGGCAGCCGCGGCTCCCGCACCGGCAGACCGGACCGTTCTCGTCGAGGGTGA
>JARICB010000327.1 GCA_029264225.1 Nocardioides sp.
GCGCGTTGCTCGTCACCTGGCGGCTGCCGGTTCGATGATCGATGAGGATCCCGAAACTGCCTACCAGCACACCCTGGCCGCGCGCGCTCGAGCAGCGCGCATCGCTGTAGTCCGCGAGGCCACGGGCGAGGCTGCCTACGCGGCCGGGCACTACTCGGTGGCGCTGGCCGAACTGCGTGCCGCCAAGCGGATGAATGGGGCGACCGCCTACCTGCCGATGATGGCCGACTGCCATCGCGCCCTCGGCAACCCGGAGCAGTCGCTCAAGCTGGCCAAGAGCCCTTCGGTAGCCAACTTCACTCCCGAAGCCAAGGCCGAGATGACGTTGGTCGAAGCCGGCGCACGTCGCGATATGGGCCAGCTCGATGCCGCCCTGCGCACCCTCGAGCTGGCGCCGCTGACGTCGATGAACCGGTCGTCGTGGGTCGTGCGGCTGCGCTACGCCTACGCGGACACGCTGGAGGCCGCTGGTCGGGAGAGCGACGCCCTGGCGTGGTTCCACCGCACGCACGCCGTTGACGGTGATCAGCTGACGGACGCGGCCGAACGTGCGGAGCAGCTCGAGAAGCGCATGCGCTGATTCCTTCGATCAGCGAGCCTCGAGGTGGTGTCGGGCTGGCGTTCTGTCGCAACATCCGTCACACTGGAGCCAATAATCACATAGGTGTCACTCGTAGTACTCGTTGAAGATTTGAACGCGCAGACCGCTGGGGAAGGCGCATCTCAGCGTCGGAACTTCAAGGAGGTCACGGTGACCGCACGCAACCACTCCCGCCCGGAAGCCACCGGGACCCGGGGCATACTTTATGTGCACTCAGCTCCCTCTGCTCTCTGCCCTCACATTGAATGGGCCGTCGGCGGAGTGCTCGGCGTTGCCGTAAGTCTCGACTGGATTCCGCAGCCTGCTCAGCCCGGCAGTTACCGGGCAGAGTTGTCGTGGGCAGGCTCCGTAGGCTCGGCCGCCGCAGTCGCCTCGGCCCTGCGCGGCTGGAACCAGCTCCGTTTCGAGATCACTGAGGAGCCGAGCAGCGCCAGTGAGGGCAGTCGCTTCTCCTACACCCCCGAGTTGGGTGTCTTCCATGCCGTGATCGGCCTGCACGGCGACATCATGATCCCCGAGGACAGGCTGAAGGCAGCCGTGGTGAAGGCTGCGCTGGGCGAGACGACGCTGCTCAACGACATCGACAAGCTGCTCGGCAAGCCGTGGGACGACGAGTTGGAGACGTTCCGGCACGCCGGCGAAGGAGCTCCGGTGCGTTGGCTGCACCAGGTCGTCTGAGCCAGACTCGGCTCTCGCCGGCCCCCGAATGGGGCCGGCCTCAGAGGGGAATGTTGCCGTGCTGTCCTCGGCGCACGCCCGAGGTGTCGATCTCGTGCCGGAATGCCGTCGCAATCGCGCTGCGGGTCCGGCTGGGCTCGACCACCTCGTCGACGACGCCGATCTCGACGGCCTTGTCCACGCCGCCGGCGATGCGCTCGTGCTCAGCGGCCAGTTCGGCCTCGACCTGCGGGCGGATCTCGGGTGAGACCCCCGCCAACTTGCGACGGTGCAGAATCCGGATCGCGGCCACAGCGCCCATGACCGCCACCTCGGCCCCGGGCCAGGCCAACACCTTGGTGGCACCGAGAGATCGCGAGTTCATCGCGATGTAGGCGCCACCATAGGTTTTCCGGGTGATCAGCGTGACCCGGGGCACGACGCACTCGCCGAACGCGTGCAGCAGTTTGGCTCCGCGGCGTACGACCCCATCCCACTCCTGGCCGACGCCCGGCAGATAGCCGGGGACGTCGACAAGCACGATGAGGGGTACGCCGAATGCGTCACACATCCGCACGAAGCGCGACGCCTTCTCGGCCGAAAGCGAGTCGAGACAGCCGCCGAGCCGCAGTGGATTGTTGGCCACCACCCCTACGGTGCGACCACCGAACCGGCCGAGGGTCGTCACGATGTTGGGCGCCCAACGGGTATGCAGTTCCTGGGAGGTGTCCGCGTCGAGCACCGACTCGACCAGCGGGTGCACGTCGTAGGCGCGCTTCTTCGACTCCGGCAGCAATGCCTCCAGGTCGCGATCCTCAACGCAATCCTGGTCGAGGCTGCCCTGCATGCCGAGAAGCGAGGCGACCCGACAGGCGCGATCCAGAGCCTCCTGCTCGGAGTCGGTCAGGATGTGGACGACTCCGGAGCGACGACCGTGCGGCTCGGGGCCACCGAGTCGCAGCATGTCGACATCCTCGCCGGTCACCGAACGCACCACGTCGGGGCCGGTCACGAAGATCCGCCCCTCCGGGCCGAGGATGACTACATCGGTCAGCGCCGGTCCGTAGGCGGCGCCACCTGCCGCTGGGCCCAGGACGACCGAGATCTGCGGGATCTTGCCGGAAGCCTGGGTCATCACCTGGAAGATCCGGCCCACCGCATGGAGTGAGAGCACGCCCTCGGCCAGTCGGGCACCGCCCGAGTGCCACAGGCCGATGATCGGGATGCCGTCGGTAATGGCACGGTGGTAGGCGTCCACCACGACCCGGCAGCCGAGGTCGCCCATCGCGCCGCCCATGACGGTGGCGTCGCTACAGAAGGCGACCGCCATCGTGCCGTGCACGCGGCCGATCCCCGCGAGCATGCCGGAGTCGTCATCGGGGCTCAGCAATTCCAGGGTGTCGTCGTCGAAGAGTGCCGTCAGCCGGTGGATGGGGTTGCGCGGATCCGCCTCGCGGGGGAGCTTGGCCGCGGGTGCAGCGGAGGTCTCAGTTGCCATCAGGCGCTCCCGAAGGCCACGGCGACGTTGGCGCCACCGAAGCCGAAGGAGTTGTTGAGTCCTACGATGTCGCCGGTCGGCAGGTCCCGCGCCGAGGTAGGGATATCGAGTTCGACGGCCGGATCGAGGTTGTCGAGGTTGATCGTGGGCGGGCTCTTGCGGTGGTGCAGCGCGAGCACGGTCGCGACCGCTTCCAGCGCGCCGGCACCGCCGAGCAGGTGGCCGGTCATCGACTTGGTGCTGGTCACGACGCAGTTGTCGATCTGCTCGCCGAGCACGGCGTGCAGCATCAGGCCCTCGGCGATGTCGCCCTGCGGCGTCGAGGTGGCGTGCGCGTTGACGTGGGCCACCGTGGTGGGGTCGACGTCGCCCTCGCGGAAGGCCATCTGGATCGCTCGGGTGCCGCCGCGGCCCTGCGGGTCGGGCTGGGCGATGTCGTGGGCGTCGTTGGTGATCCCGGCACCCAGAACAGTGGCGTAGATGCGGGCACCACGGGCCAGGGCGTGTGCTTCGGACTCCAGCACCAGGACCGCACCTCCTTCACCGAGGACGAAGCCGTCGCGAGCCGTGTCCCAAGGGCGGGAGACCGTCGTAGGGTCGTCGGGGTTCTTCGACAGCGCCATCATCTGGGCGAAGGCAGCCATCGGAAGTGGGTGGATGGCGGCCTCGGTGCCGCCGGCCAGCACCGCGTCGGCACGGCCCAGGCGGATCAGGTCGATCGCCATGGCGATCGCCTCATTGCCCGACGCGCAGGCCGAGGTAGGTGCGTGCACGGCCGCGCGGGCGCCGTAGGTCAAGGAGACGTTGGCAGCCGGAGCGTTGGGCATCAGCATCGGTACGGCGAGGGGCGAGACACGGCGCGGCCCCTTCTGGAGCAGGGCGTCGTAGTTGGTCAGCAGGGTGGTGATCCCGCCGATGCCAGAGGCGAGTGAGACGGCGAGTCGCTCGGGTTCGAGCCCGGAGCCTTCGAGACCGGAGTCGGCCCATGCCTGCGCGGCAGCGACCGCAGCGAACTGGCTGGCTCGATCGAGGCGGCGCGCCTTCACCCGGTCGAGCACCTCGGAGGGCTCGACCGCGATGCGTCCGGCGATCTTGACGGGGAGTTGCTCGGCCCAGTCGTCGTCGAGGTGCCGGATACCGGACCGGCCCGCCAGCAGGGCGTCCCAGGTGGTCTTGACGTCACCGCCGACCGGTGAGGTGGCGCCGAGGCCGGTAACGACTACGCGGGTCGAGGTCATGTGGCTGTATCCGTTTCTGCTGGGGTGCGGTGGGGAGGGGAGGTGGCCGGAGGCGCGCAGCTTCCGGCCACCACCTGGTCAGCCTTGGGCGCGCTCGATGAACGCGACGGCGTCGCCGACGGTCTTGAGGTTCTTGACCTCGTCGTCGGGGATGCTCACGCCGAACTTCTCCTCGGCGGCCACGACGACCTCGACCATGGAGAGCGAGTCGACGTCGAGGTCGTCGACGAAGGACTTGTCGAGCTGCACGTCGTCGGCGCCGATGCCGGCAACCTCATTGACGATCTCGGCAAGGTCGGCGCGGATCTCTTCGTTGGTGGCCATGGGCGTTCCTTTCGGTGGAGGGGTGAAACATCTGTAGGCATGCGGGTGGTGCAGATGGCGCTCTCGGTCAGGGAACCGTGATCACCTGGGCGGCGTAGGCCAGCCCGGCGCCGAAGGCGACGAGCAGTGCAGTGTCGCCCGGCTTGGCATCACCTTCGACCATCATCCGGTCCAGCGCCAGCGGGATGGAGGCCGCCGACGTGTTGCCCTGCTCGGCGATGTCACGAGCGATCCGGACATGGGCCGGCAGTTTCATGGAGCGGGCCATGGCATCGATGATGCGCATGTTGGCCTGGTGGGGCACGAAGACATCCAGCTCATCGAGGCTGACACCGGCCCGGTCAAGTGCCTGGGTGGCGATCTTGGCCATGGCGAACGAGGCCCAGCGAAAGACCGAGTTGCCCTGCATCGTGAGGTGCGGCATCACGCCGCTGCCGGGCTCGTCGCTGGTGCCGACCACGTTGCGCCAGTCCTCACGCTGTCTGATCAGGTCGAACTGCTCGCCGTCGGAGCCCCACACCACGGGTCCGATGGCCGGCGTCTCGCTGGGTCCGACGACGGCTGCCCCGGCACCGTCCGCGAAGATGAACGCCGTACCGCGGTCGTTGAGGTCGGTAATGTCGGAAAGCCGCTCGACGCCGATGACCAACACGTGATGGGCGCTGCCGCCGCGCACCATGTCGGCGGCCAGGGCGATGCCGTGGCAGAAGCCGGCGCAGGCAGCCGAGATGTCGAAGGCGGCCGCCTGCTGGGTGCCAAGTTCATAGGCGATCGCGGTAGCGATGGCGGGCGTCTGGAGCAGGTGGCTGACGGTGGCCACGATGACACAGTCGATCTGCTCAGCGGTGATGCCGGAGCGTTGCAGCGCTTCCCTGGAGGCGGCGACGCTCATCAGTTGCACCGTCTCCTCGGGGGTGGCGAAGCGGCGTTGCTTGATGCCCGACCGTTGCTGGATCCATTCGTCACTCGAGTCGATGGCATCGACCAGGTCGGCGTTGCTCACGATCAGAGAGGGGCGGTAGCTGCCTACGCCGAGCACGGCGGCATGCGGGGCGCCGCTGATGGCCCGGATGGCCGCACCCATCAGGCCACACCCTCGGGGTGAAGCCGTAGCAGGGGTTGACCGGGGGAGACGAGGTCGCCGTCCTCGACCAGCCACTCCACGACCTGGCCACCGTGGGGCGCCGTGATCGTGGTGCTGTCACGGGTGCTGGCCACCTCACCGATGATGGTTCCTGGTGGGAGTACGTCGAGCGCAGCAGCTGCTTCGGCGCGGTGGAAGGTGCCTTTGCCGGGGGAGACGACCATCCTCCAGGTCGGGGTGGTCTCGATCATCGAGGCCTCGCCGTGCTTCTCGACGAAGGCGCGGGCGTCATCGAGCTGGTCGGGGGTCTTCAGGGCGAACGTCTCGACGCCCTTCATAGCGCGTTTGATGATGCCGCTGAGGGTGCCCGCCGGCGGCATCTCCAACACACCGGTGACCCCCAGGTCGAGCATGGTCTCCATGCACAGGTCCCAGCGGACGGGATGGGCGATCTGGGTCACCATCCGGGCGACGACGTCGCGGCCGTCGTGGACGATCTTGCCGTCGCGGTTGGAGATCAGCGGCGTGCGGGGGTCGTGGGTCGAGACCGAGCGGGCCAACGTGGCCAGATGGCCAACGGCCGGCTCCATATGGGTGGTGTGGAAGGCGCCGGCCACCGACAGCGGCATGAGTCGAGCCTTGGTGGGCGGGGCCGCAGCGAGCGCTGCGAGTTGCTCCATGGTGCCGGCGGCCACGATCTGGCCGGGGCCGTTGTCGTTGGCCGCAGTGAGACCGTGGCTGGCGAGGGTGGCCAGCACCTCTTCGCGGTCACCACCGAGGATGGCCGTCATGCCGGTCGGAGTCGTGGCGGCGGCGTCGGCCATGGCGGCGCCGCGTTCACGCACCAGCACCATCGCCTGTTCGGCGGTGATGGCCCGGGCGCCGGCTGCAGCCGTCAGCTCGCCGACGCTGTGACCGGCGACGGCGCCGATCCGCGCAAAAGCGTCCGCAGGGTGGGGGAACAGGTCCAGAGCGGCGACCAGTCCGGTGGCGACCAGCAACGGTTGCGCGATCCTGGTGTCGCGGATGGTGTCGGCGTCGGCGACCGTGCCGTAGTGGGCCAGGTCGAGTCCGGCGACGGTCGAGAGCCAGTTGAGCCGGGCGGCGAAGGCCGGCTCCTCCAGCCAGGGGGCGAGGAATCCGGGGGTCTGGGCGCCTTGGCCGGGAGCAACGATAACGAGCACGACTCCCAGCCTGCCCGGTCGACGGTGTCGGGTTCGACTCTGACCCGCACGAAAGTGAGGGCAGGTTTCTTGTTGGGTTCCTACAAATTCGCCGACGGAGTCTCGCGACCCGACTGCCGACCCAGCACCAGGGCTATCTGGAGCGTGAGGGCATCGCGGGGGGCCGTGGCAGACAGGCCCGTGACCTCGGCGACCTGCCTCAGGCGGTAGCGGACGGTGTTGGGGTGCACGAACAGGTGCCGGGCGGCAGCCTCGATCGAGGAGCCATGTTCGAAGTAGGCCGAGAGGGTGTCGATCAGGGTGCCGCGAGAACTCCGCAGCGGCAGATAGACCTCGTCCACGAGGTGTCGCCGGGCGTGTCCGTCTCCGGCCAGCGCCCGCTCGGCGAGCAGATCCTCGCTGCGCACCGGACGGGGGGCGTCGGGCCAACCACTGGCCGAGCGGTGGGCCGACATAGCGGCCCGGGCCGACGCGTGGGCGTGAGCCAGATCCGCAACGACGGGGCCGGCGACCACCGGTCCGGGGGCGAAGTGGTCGATGATCCGCAGGGCTGCCAGATGTGGATCACGTACGCCGCCGAGGACCACCACCAGGCGCTCGCCCTGGGCCGCACACAGGGCATCCATTCCGGCGGCGTGTGCCACGCGGCGTACCTCTTCGAAGACGTCGCTCTGGGTGCGCTGGGTCGCCACAGTGCCCAGCACGACGGCCACCTGGCCGCGTGCGCGCCACCCGAGGGCACTGGCGCGCGACAGCACGGTCTCGTCCGCCTCGGCCCGCAGGACGGCATCGACCACGAGCGCCTCCAGTCGGGCATCCCAGGCGCCGCGGGCCTCCGCCGCGCGGGCGTAGACCTCGGCGGTAGCGAAGGCGACCTCACGGCCGTAGCGCAGGATCGCCTGGTGCACGTCGAAGGCGTCGACGGGGTCGAGAACCCCGTCGATGTTGGCCTCCACGACGGAGATGCTGAGTCGAACCAGATCGACGGTCTGCTGAAGGTTGATGACGCCGGTCAGCTCCCGCGGGGCCGCGCCGAAGACCGCTGCGGCGAGAGGGGGAGCGTGGCCGGTGAGGTGCAGTTCGTCGCCGTACCAGTCGATGAAGCCCCGGATGCCGGCCTGCACGATCAGACCTACCCAGGAGCGATCCTGCGCACTGAGCTTCTCGAACCAGCCCAGATCGCTGGACATCCTCGACGTCGCCGCCGTGCTCAACGCACCGGTGGCCCGCTGAAGCGCCGCGGCCGCACGGCGACGGGACGGCTCGGTCGTCGACACGCCCTGAATCTAGCCGCACGGGTCAGCCCCGTCACCAGCCCGGGTGTCCGGAGGTAACAAATCGGGGCCGACCGATCGACAGTTGCGAGTTGGCCTGCGCGGTGGAACCAGGTCTGGTTCAATCGCGGAACCCACGCCTCCAGGAGGAACTTGTGAGCGCCAACATCCGCGAACTCCATTTCGTGGAGATCCACGGGCACCGTCGCGCGTTCGTCAAGACCGGTGCCGGGCCGGTCGTCCTGCTGTTGCACGGACTCGGGTGCGACCACACCACCTGGGAGCCGGTGATCGAATCCCTGGCCAAGCGTTACACCGTCATCGCTCCCGATCTGCTGGGGCACGGCTCCTCGGCCAAGCCGCGGGCCGACTACAGCGTCGGTGGCTACGCCAACGGGATGCGTGACCTGTTGACCGTGCTGGGGATCGAGACCGTCACCGTGATCGGCCACAGCTTCGGGGGTGGCGTCGCCATGCAGTTCGCCTACCAGTTCCCCGAGCGCACCGAACGGTTGGTGCTGGTCTCCTCCGGAGGGCTGGGCCCCGAGGTCACGCCCGCTCTCCGCGCCATCACCACCCCCGGTTTCCACCAGGTCATGGGGCTGCTCACACTGCCCGGCATCCGGCACGTCGGCACGGCGGGGATGCGAGCGCTGGCCAGGACCGGCAACCGGTCGCTACGTGACCTGACCGAGGCCGCTGACGTCTACGACTCGTTCAAGGACTCCCAGACCCGGGTAGCGATCAGGCACGTAGCTCGGGCCGTGGTCGATTGGAAGGGGCAGATCGTGACGATGTCGGATCGGGCCTACCTGACGGCCGGGATGGCTGTCTGCGTGGTGTGGGGACGCAACGACATGGTGATTCCGGTGCGGCATGCCAACAATGCGGCCACGCTGGCTCCCACCGCCCGGGTCGAGGTGATCCCCAACGCCGGACACTTCCCGCACAAGGATCACCCCGAGCGGTTCGTCAAGATCGTCAACGAGTTCATCCGCACGAGCGAGCCCGCCACCTATCACCGTGAGCAGTGGCGTGACCTTCTCGACTCCGGCCGCCAGGTGATCCCGCTTCAGGCCGAAGCAGGTCACACCCCGCCGGTGCCGGTGCATGCGCTCGACACCGGCGCCTGACCTCAGGCGTCGCCGCCCTCCTGGGCCACACCGGCGACCGCGGTCGGGTCGTCGATGCGGTAGGTCTCGAAGGCCTCCAGGACGGTCTCTGGCTTGACCTCGCCTGCGTCGGCC
>JARICB010000352.1 GCA_029264225.1 Nocardioides sp.
TCGCCGCGGGTTCCGCCGAAGAGCACGCTGCCGGCCGCATCGACGGCCACCAAGGCGGTGGCTGGGCTGTTGTGACGCAGGAAGTCGGAGCACCCGACGATGGTGCCGGTACTGCTGGTGGCCACGAACAGCGCATCGACACGTCCGTCGAGCGCCTCGAAGATCTCGCGGATCGTGCCGTCTTCGTGGGAGCGGGCGTTGAGTCGGTTGGCGTACTGGTTGGGCCACCACGCGCCGGGCTCCTGGTCGAGAATGCGACGTACCTCGCTCAACCGAGCTGCCAGGAAATCGCCGGTCGCCGGGTCGGGCTGCTGCACCATCCGGATCGTGCCGCCGTAGGCCTGGATCAGCCGCCGGGTCGAGTCGTTGATGCGTGGATCCACGACGCAGATGAATCGCAGGCCGTGCAGTCGGCACAGCTGGGCCAGGGCCACCCCCAGGTTGCCCGAACTGGACTCGACGACCGTGCCACCGGCGCGCACCTCACCGGCGCGCAACGCCTCCCGCAACATCCACGCGGCCGGTCGTGCCTTGATGCTGCCGCCGGGGTTGGCGGCCTCCCACTTGGCCCACACGGTGGCCGCACCGGCCCCGGCAAGCCGGTCCAGCCGAACCAGCGGCGTGTTGCCGAGCAGGGATTCGACTCCGTCGACGGGCGCGGGCGTGGCTGCAAAGTGCTTCACATGCAGACGATGGCACAGGCACGCGCGCCGCCGTCACACCCTCTTGGACCAACAGGGCGTGACCGGCATCACTTCCGCGCGACCAGGCCGGTGGCCACGACAGCGGCCCCGAGCAGTGCCGCGAAGGCAGCCAGCATCGGGTAGCCGGCCCACCCGACGATGACGCCGGCCAGGGCACCCCCGCCCGCCGCCGTCAGCGCCATGATCATGTCCGAGGTGCCCTGGACATCGGTACGGGCCTCGATGGGTGTCAGGTCGGAGATCAGGGTCGAGGCTGCCACGGTGGCGAATGACCAGCCCAGCCCCAGCAGGAACAGGCCGACGAAGATCTGCCACGACGACCCTGCCGGTGCCAGTCCGCAGAGCAGCAGCGCGAGCAGAATGATCAGACCGCCGGCGGTGAGCACCGCGGAGCGGCCCCATCGGTCGGCGGCCACGCCGACGAAAGGGGAGAAGGCGAACATCCCGAGGACGTGGATCGAGATCACGAACCCGATCACCTCGAGATGTGCGCCGCCGTGCTCCATGTGCAGCGGCGTCATGATCATCACCGCGATCATGGCTGCGTGGGCACACGCCATACCGGCGATCGCTGCGACCAGGGTCGGGGCACCACGTACGGCGTCGAGGAAACGGTCCCACGAGCGGCCCGACCTCGCCTCGACCGTGACTTGGACGCTCTGTTGGGCCAGGAGCAGCGGATCGGGGCGCAGCATCACGCTGACCCAGAGCGCCGCCAACAGCAGCGTGACCGCCCCGATGGCGAACCCGCCAGTGAGCTCGGGGATGCCGAGCGCGCGGGCCGCGGCCGCGCCGACGCCGGTCAGGTTGGGTCCGGCGACGGCACCGATGGTGGTCGCCCACACGACGACCGACAGGGCCCGGGCCCGGCTCGCCTCCGGCGCCAGGTCGGTCGCGGCGTAACGCGATCCGCTGTTGGTGGCCGAGGTCGCACCGAGCAGCACGGCGCCGATCAGCAACACCGTCATGGAGTCGATGACTCCGGCGAGCACGGCCAGCGCTGCACCTGCAGCACCCGCCAAGTAGCCGGTGACGAGGCCGAGCCGACGCCCGCGGCGACCCATCATCCGAGCCAGCAGCCAGGCGAAGGCGGCCGTCCCCAACACCTGGAACGTCTGGGCCAGGCCCGCCTGGGTCTCGGAGCCGGAGATGTCGCGAGCCAGCAACGAGGCGGTCGCGACACCGATCGTGATGCCGACGGCGCCGATCGCCTGCGAGACCACGAGCACCCGGATCGTGCGTGCTTGAACTTGGGCCATGTCGTGGGTCGCCGATGTGGATGTCGTCATCGCTGTGTCTCCGGCAGTTCCAGGACCTGCCATACGCAGGCCCACACCTTCTTGGGCGACTCCCCGGCATCGAGAGCCTCGAGGACGGTACGGCCGCCGAGGTCGTTGATCACGAACAGTTCCGCCCACGAGCGCGACGAGGCCCGGCCCAGCGCGTGGTCCAACCGTGCCCAGAACTCGGTATGCCTCATGTGCGCACCGTTGCGCCCTTGCTCATACGGCGCCGACGTCGTGCACGTGGTGGACGACGTCATGCAGGTGATAGATCCCGAGGGTGGTCACGGTGAATTCGGTGCCGTCGGCGCGGAGGCCGGTCCGACTGGCGGTCTCCTCGCTCACCGTGGCGTAGAGACCGGCCACCGTGCCGGCTGCCTCGATCAGGTCGACGGCAACGACGTCCGGGTCCTGCTCGCCGTAGGCCTGGTCCACGGCCGCGGCGTCCTGGTCCCAGTTGGCGAAACGGGGCGCGTCCTCGCCCAACATCGCGGTGAGCCGCTCGGCGAAGATCCGGTGGACGTCGCGGATGTGACAGGTGTACTCCAGCGGCGACCACACGTCGGGGCTCGGGCGCTGCGCCACGTCGGGCCGGCGCAGCACCTCCGAGAGCACCATGGTGGTGTCGTGAAGTTGTCGAGGCAGGTCGCGGAGTCGAACGGCGGCCGGGTCGAAGCCGCAGTCGGGACAGGACCGTTTCAGGACCCAGGTCCAGTCCGAGGTGTCGGGAGTGATCGCCATGCGGGCATTCTTCCAGTCACCCCCGGTCCACTGCCTCAGGTGGTCGCCGTCCGGACGCGACCGGCCTCCCGTCAGGACTTCTTGGTGCGCACCGCCTTCTTCGCCGCACCCTTCTGCGGTTCCCGTGCGGCGTTGGCGGCCTGGATCTCGGTCTGGGCGCCGCGGGTGGCGAGTTGACCACCGTTGTTCTCCAGGTGGGCGCGCACGAACCAGTGGAACTGCTCCAGGTCGCCCGTCTGGCCGATCACCATGTCCTCGGTGATCGGGTCGAGGTCGCCGATCCTCTCGATCACCGAGCGGTTGTCCTCGATAACGCCTGTGTAGACGAGATCCAGGGCGCCGAGGTGCGCCTGGGCGGTGTCCTTGCCGATCGCGTAGTCGTCCCACGAACGAGCCGCGACCAGGGCGCCCGGCGTACCGATCGGGGTGCCACCCAAGGTGGCGATCCGCTCCGCGACCACATCCGCGAAGCCGCGCACCGCCTCGACCTGGGGGTCGAGCATCTCGTGGACACCGATGAAGTTGGCGCCGACAACATTCCAGTGCGCGTGCTTGAGCACCAGATGGAGATCGGTGTAGGCGAACAGGCGGTCCTGGAGGGCGGTGACGATCGTCGTGCTGTCCTCGGCACTGATGCCGGGCACGTGGAAGGTCTGGGCTGGGGTCTTCTTCTTGATAGCCATGCCATCGAGAGTAGGCGCCCCTCGGCCACCCGTGTCCACCCCTGAGGCGGTTGAATTGGCAGATGAACCGCACCTCGACCTCCTCCGGATCTCCCTTCGAAGACACGATCGGCTTCAGTCGCGCAGTCCGGATCGGGGACGTCGTTGCCGTCAGCGGTACGGCGCCGGTCTGGCCGGACGGACACGTGGACCCCGATCCCGGCGTGCAGGCCCGACGCTGCTGGGAGATCGCCCTGGCGGCTCTGGCAGAGCTGGGTGGGACTCCCGGCGATGTCATCCGCACCCGGCAGTTCCTGACCCGGGCCGACGACAGCGACGCCGTGGGGGCCGTTCATGGCGAGGTGTTCGGCGCGGCCCGCCCCGCCTCCACGATGCTGGTGGTCGCCGGCCTGCTCGACCCGCGCTGGCGGGTGGAGGTCGAGCTCGACGCGATCCTGCACGAGTGAGGATGTCGGTGCCGTAGGTAAGACTGGGGAACATGTCGGCCCTCGCCCCCTTCAGTGCTCCTACCCGGGCGTGGTTCGAGGCTGCGTTCGCGGAGCCCACGCCAGCCCAGGCTGGAGCCTGGACGGCCATTGCCCACGGGCGTCATGCACTGGTGGTCGCTCCCACGGGCAGCGGCAAGACCCTGAGTGCCTTCCTGCACGCCATCGACACTCTGCTCACGGCCGCGCCGGTGGCCGACAAGGCCAAGCGCACCCGGGTCCTCTACATCAGCCCGCTCAAGGCCCTGGCCGTCGACGTCGAGCGCAACCTGCGGGCCCCGTTGACCGGCATCCGCCACACCGCCGATCGGCTCGGCATCGAACTGCCCGACATCGCTGTCGGTCTGCGTTCGGGCGACACGTCCCCGGCCGATCGCCGCAGGCTGGCCACCCGTCCGCCCGACATATTGATCACGACACCCGAGTCGTTGTTCCTGATGCTGACCAGCCAGGCGCGCGAGACCCTGAGAGGGGTCGAGACCGTGATCATCGATGAGGTGCACGCCGTGGCGGGCACCAAACGCGGCGCCCACCTTGCGCTGACGTTGGAGCGGCTCGACGCGCTGCTCGAGCGCCCCATGCAGCGCATCGGACTCTCCGCCACGGTGCGCCCCCTCGAAGAGGTCGCCCGGTTCCTGGGTGGCTCGGCACCGGTCGAGATCGTCGCACCACCGAGCACCAAGGAGTGGGACCTCAAGGTCGTCGTGCCGGTCGAAGACATGACGATGCCGGAGGAGTACGACGAGGAGTCGGGCGACCCCGGCCGGTCGACCAGCATTTGGCCACACGTCGAGGAACACGTCGTCGACCTGATCGAGAAGCACCGCTCCACCATCGTCTTCGCCAATTCCCGGCGCCTCGCCGAACGGTTGACCGCCCGACTCAACGAGATCGCCACTACCCGGACTCTGGCAACGGCGGAGCCCGACCAGGCCCCGCCTGCGCTGGCCTCGGGACCGCCAGCGGCGATCATGGCCCAGTCGGGCGCCTCGGCGGGCGCCGAGACGGTCATCGCCAAGGCCCACCACGGATCGGTCTCCAAGGAGCAGCGGGCGATCATCGAGGACGACCTCAAGCGCGGTCGCCTGCCGGCAGTGGTCGCGACCAGCAGCCTCGAGCTCGGCATCGACATGGGCGCCGTCGACCTGGTCATTCAGATCGAGTCACCCCCCAGCGTGGCCAGCGCGCTGCAACGAGTCGGCCGGGCCGGCCACCAGGTCGGCGAGGTCAGCCGTGGAGTGTTGTTCCCCAAGCATCGCGGCGACCTCGCCCAGACCGCCGTGTCCGTCGCCCGGATGCGCACGGGTGACATCGAGAGACTTTCGGTGCCGACCAACCCACTCGACGTACTCGCCCAGCAGGTGGTCGCCGCCACGGCGATGGATGAGTGGAACGTCGACGACTTCTTCGAGCTGACCAAGCGGGCCGCGTCCTACTCCAACCTACCCCGGGCCGCCTACGACGCCACCCTCGACCTGTTGAGCGGGCGATATCCCAGCGAGGAGTTCGCCGAGCTCCGGCCACGGATCGTGTGGGACCGGGTCAACTCGACGATGACCGGGCGACCGGGTGCACAGCGCCTGGCCGTGACCAGTGGCGGCACCATCCCCGACCGGGGACTCTTCGGGGTCTTCCTGGTCGGGGAGAAGGCCAGCCGGGTGGGCGAGCTCGACGAGGAGATGGTCTACGAGTCGCGGGTCGGCGACATCTTCGCGCTCGGCGCCACGAGCTGGCGCATCGAGGACATCACCCACGACCGGGTCCTGGTGAGTCCTGCGCCGGGAATCCCGGGGCGGCTGCCGTTCTGGAAGGGCGACGCCCTGGGTCGCCCCGCCGAGTTGGGGGCGGCGATCGGCGCCTTCACCCGCGAGCTCGGCAACCAGAGCGAGTCCAAGGCGCGCGCGGCGGCCAGTGCCACCGGCCTCGACGCCTACGCCGCCGCCAACCTCGTTACCTACGTCACCGAGCAGCGCGAAGCCACCACCATCGTGCCCAATGACGTGCAGATCCTGGTCGAGCGGTTCCGCGACGAGCTGGGCGACTGGCGACTGGTCGTCCACTCCCCCTACGGCACCCCGGTGCACGCACCGTGGGCGCTGGCGATCAACGCCCGGCTGCGCGAACGCTATGACATCGACAGGCAGGCGATGGCCTCCGACGACGGCATCGTCATCCGCATCCCCGACACCGACCAGGAACCACCACTGGGCGACCTGATCGTCTTCGACCCCGAGGAGATCGAGCAGCTCGTCACCCAGGAGGTCGGCGGCTCCGCGCTCTTCGCCAGTCGCTTCCGTGAGTGTGCCGCTCGCGCCCTGCTGCTCCCTCGCCGGGACCCCGGCCGGCGCAGTCCGCTGTGGCAGCAGCGCCAGCGCAGCGC
>JARICB010000390.1 GCA_029264225.1 Nocardioides sp.
GGTCGCTCCTGCGAGCCCGGCCGGGCCCGCAGGTCCGATTCCACCGACTGCTCCAGCCACTCCGGGCGCGCCAGCGACACCCGTGGCGCCAACTGGTCCTGACGGGCCCGTTGCACCCGCCGCGCCCTTCGGGCCGCGGTTGCCCTTGGTGTCGCTGTCACCGCGGATCCAACGAAGGTGGTCCTCGCCGGGACTGCACTCGGAGACCTTGCCGACGATCCGAATCTTGCCGGTCTCGACCGTGAAACACGCGCTGATCACCCGGACGCCCTGCTTCGGACTCACGGCGGCAACGGCCACACCCCCAGTGCCCATGAGCGTGGTCAGGGCCAGAGCAGCGAGAGACAGGGAGGCAACGACGCGTGGTCGAGAGTTAAGCACCGACCTACGCTAGTGGACCAACGCACGGCGCGTGGCCGAATCGCCAAGAAACGGGCCCCCGCCGCGCGGATTCGTCAGCCGTACGACGGCGCCTGGACCTTCGCCATAGCCGGGTCGAGTTCGACGCCGGTGGAGAGGTGCTCTTCGGCCTTGTCGGTCTCGCCCAGATGCAGGAGGACGAAACCGAGACGCATGTGTGCGGCTGCGAGGTCAGGGTCGATCGCGAGCACCCTCTGGTAGACGTCGACGGCGGCTTCGAGATCGCCGCTCTCCAAGACGATGCCCTTGTTGTACAGAGCCGAGGTGAACTCGGGGTCGGCCTCCAGCGCCGCGTCGTACTCCTTGATCGCAAGCGCATCACGGCCGACGTCCTGGGCCAACAGGCCCAGGTTGTAGTGGGCGTAGACGTTGTCCGGGTCGAGCTCCAGCGCATTCTTGAACGTGGCCCGGGCCTTTGCAGCCGAACCCTCGTCGAGGTGCTGCAGCGCAGTCTGGACCAGCGTGTCGGCGGCCGCCGGGCTGCCCGAGGACGCGGCCGTCTGCGATGGCCCCTCGTCGGTGGTCTCGCCGCTACATCCGGAGACAACGAGGAGGCTCGACAGCGCGAGCATGGCGAGGGCGGGACGAGGCACGACGCTCAGTGTAGGGCGATGCGTTGTCGTGCTTGGGCAGGATTCTGTTCGGCGCCTACGAGCTGCGCTGAGGACCCTCCCGCCGCTCAGGCGTGCTCGCGCAGGTAGCGACCGAAGTGGGGCACGGTGAAGGCGATCCGCCCGCGCTCACCGGAGTAGATGAGCCCCTTCTTCAACAAGGCGTCGCGGGCGGGCGAGAGCGACTGCGGTTTCTTGTCGAGTGCAGCGGCGACCTCTGCGGTCGCTACACCGTGGGTCTCGACCAGCTCGGGCGTTGACTGGTCATCCGGCGCCGAGATCTCCCGGGCGGCCGCGACGTCGGCCATGGCCCGCAGATACTCCCGCTCCCCCGGCGTGGCCCGCTCGTAGCGGGAGCCGAAGAAGCCGACGGCGAGCTCCGCCTCGGCCTCCGGCGTCGCTACGGTGACGTCCTCGAGGCTGATCGGCGAACGCGGCGCGCGGTCCCAGACCGCCTTGCCGTAGGCCTGGATGAAGTAGGGGTAGCCCCCGGTCGCGGTATACATCGCGGCGAGCGCCTCGTCGGTGAAGGCGGCCTCCTCCTCCGCAGCCGGGGCGGCGAGCGCGAGATCTGCTGCCTCGCGAGCGAGCCGGTCGATGCGCTGGTAACGGAAGAGCCGTTCGGAGTAGGATTTGCTCGCGGAGAGTACGGCGGGCAGGTGCGGCAGGCCGGCGCCTACGACGATCACCGGCAGCCCGCTCTGGCTGATCTCGTGACAGGCCGCGCACAGCGCCGAGACGTCGTCGGGGCCGAGGTCCTGCATCTCGTCGATGAAGATCGCGATTCCCTTGCCGACGTCGGCAGCCAGCCCGCCGAGGTCGGTAAACAACTCGACCAGGTCGATCTCGATGTCACCGGAGTCGGCCCGTCCACGCACCGCGGGTACGTCGATGCCGGGGCTCCACTGGTCCTTGAGCTTGGCGCCCACGCCGGCGTCACGGTGGGCGAACGACTTGATGACGCCCAGCACGTGATCGACGCTGTCGGGCTCGGGGTGACCCAGTTCGCGCACGGCCTGGTGCAGGGCACTGCTGAGTGGTCGCCGTAGACCGAGGTCGGGGCGGGCCTCCAGTTTTCCGGTGCCCCAGCGGCGGCGTACGGCGGCCGAGCGGAGCGCATTGAGCAGCACCGTCTTCCCGACCCCGCGTAGCCCGGTCAGCACCAGCGAACGCTCCGGGCGGCCCTTCACGACCCGTTCGAGCACCACCTCGAAGGCGCGCAACTGCTCGTCGCGGCCGGCCAGCTCGGGGGGTCGCTGGCCGGCACCGGGCGCGTAGGGGTTCCTGATCGGGTCCACCCTGTGACCGTATCGGCGGATCTAGCAGATTCCCTAGATTGACCTCGCGCGCCGACCTTCGGACCAGGAACTGCCTAGGATGGCGGCGTGCCCGAGTTGCCCGAGGTGGAGGCGTTGGCCCTGGATCTGAAGGGCCGGCTGGTCGACCGTGCGATCACCCGCATCGACCTGGCGGCGTTCAGCGCGCTGAAGACCTTCGACCCGCCGCTCCAGGCACTGCACGGGACGCTGGTCGAAGACGTCACCCGGCACGGCAAGTTCCTCGACATCACTGCCTCCGGCACCCACCTGATCATGCACCTGGCTCGCGCCGGGTGGGTGCGCTGGCGCGACCAGGTGCCCGAGCTCCCGGCCAAGCCCAACAGCAGGAACCCGCTCGCGGCCCGCATCGTCATCGACGACGAGGCCGGGCTCGACGTGACCGAGGCCGGCACCAAGAAGAGTCTGGCGATCTACGTCGTGCGCGACCCGCAGGAGGTTCCGGGCATCGCCCGGCTCGGCCCGGATCCGCTCGACGAGGCGTTCACCATCGAGGTGTTGCACGAGATCCTCACCGCCGAGGGCCGCAAACAGATCAAGGGCGTGCTGCGACATCAGGGCACCATCGCCGGCATCGGCAACGCCTACTCCGACGAACTGCTGCACGCCGCGAAGATGTCTCCCTACAAGCCCGCCAACGCGCTGACCGACGAGGAACTGCAGGCGTTGTACGCCGCCCTCCGCGACGTGCTGGGTGCCGCCGTCGAGCGGTCCAGAGGTCTGGCGGCCAGCGAGCTCAAGGGCGAGAAGAAGACCCACCTCGCCGTCCACGGCCGCGTGGGCGAAGCGTGCCCCGTCTGCGGCGACGTGGTCCGCGAGGTGTCGTTCGCCGACTCGAGCCTCCAGTACTGCCCCACCTGTCAGACCGGCGGCAAGCCACTGGCCGACCGGCGGATGAGCAAGTTGCTCAAGTAGGTCGTCAGCTGGACGGTGTCTCCGACGGCAGCTCGGGCAGCTCGGGCATCTGGTCCTGGATCATCTCCGCGCAGGTCTCGGTGACGTAGGTAGCGAACGCCTCACCTTGCTTCTTGTCATCCCCCGACAGCTCCTCGTCGAGCTTGCTCAGGTTGTCCTTGTCCAGGTCTTCGGGGTCGATGTCCTTGGCCTGCTCGACGATCTGCTCGAAACCGGCACGGGCGTCGTCGGAGATCCCCTTGGGAGTGCCGACCTTCTCCATCCGCTTGCCCCACGCCTGCAGCGCCGAAGCGAGCTCGCCCTCGTCGGGCTTCTGCTCCGGGTTGGTCATGTCGATGTCGTCCATGATGCTGATCTGGGTCTTGCAGAAGTCGTCCTTGGACGCCTCGGCCGGTGCGCCGTCACTGCCTCCACACGCAAGGGTCGAGCCACCGATCAGGACGAGCGACGCGGCGAGGAGTGCTGGGTGCTTCATAAGGGATCTCCTAGGAGTCGGGGCACGAGTGCTGCGCCCACCGTGGTGACACCCTGCCCCAATCGCGGCGGCGCACACCAGTTCGCTGGCTCGCTCTTCGCTAACGCCACCGTCGCGGCATCGGCACGTCCAGCGCGCTGCGCAGGTTGGTGAGGTACGCCGCCCGCGGGACCTCGATCACGCCGAGACTGCCCAGATGGTCCGTGCGCCACTGCACGTCGAGCACCCGACGGTCGACGTATTCGTCGGTCAGGATCTCGACCAGTCCGAGCAACGCCACCTTGGAGGCGTCCCGCTCGACGTGGAACATCGACTCCCCGGCGAACAACCCGCCGATGCACACGCCGTACAACCCACCAGCGAGTCGCCCCTCACGCCAGGCCTCGACCGAGTGCACCCAGCCGAGCCCGTGCAACTCCAGGTAGGCGGCCCGAATGGCGGGCGTGATCCAGCCGTCCGGGCGGCCCCGGTCTCCACAGGCATCGATCACGTCCTCGAACGCGGTGTCGACCCGGATCTCGAAATCGCGGGCCGCGCGTCGCAGTGACTTGGACACGCGCATCCCCCTCAGCGGAAGCACTCCGCGCTCGATGGGCGAATACCAGCCCATCGGGTCGTGCATCTCCCCGGACGGCATGGGGAAGAGACCGGACATGTAGGCGTTCAGCAGCGTTCCGGGCGACAGGTCGGCGCCGACGCCGACCAGGTCGTCGTCGGGGTCCCAGTCCAGGGGGTCGGGGAAGACCCAGGGCGTGGGTTCAGGGAGCACAGGCACGAAGCGAACTTACGTGGTCCGCCTAGGCTGTGGGCATGGGTCTGAACGCACGCGTCGGCAAGCACCTCGCCCCGAAACTTACCGGGCTGGCACCTGGCCTAACTACGTCCTTCGTCCGGGAGGCGCTGAACCGCGCCATCGAGGGGATCGGGCCGCTGCCCGGCGCGGCCGAGGCGGCCGACAAGCAACTGGCCGAGCAGCACGGCAACGTCAAGCGGGCGATCCACGAGGTGATCGAGAACCATGTGCGCTACGCCGGCGCGCAGGGCTTCGTGACCAACGTCGGCGGCCTGGTCACGGCTGCGGTGGCGATCCCCGCCAACATCACCGGCCTGGCGCTCGTCCAGTGCCGGATGATCGCCGGCATTGCGCACCTGCGCGGTCACGACCTGGACGATCCCCGGGTCCGCAACGCGATCCTGACCACCCTGCTCGGCGAGGACACGGTGACCAACCTGGTCTTCAAGCAGAAGTTGTCGGCCCCACCGATGGCGCTCGCCACGGCCCCGGCCCACGATCCGGGGCTCGACCAGGCGATCGGTGCCGTCGTTGCTGCCACCTTGATCTCCCGGATGACCACCCGGCGGCTGGCACTTACCGTGGGTCGCCGGG
>JARICB010000401.1 GCA_029264225.1 Nocardioides sp.
TGTTGGTGGTGTCGATCTGGATGAACTCCTGGTGCGGGTGCTTGCGCCCGCCCTGGGGCGGCACGGAGGCAGTAGTGCCCTCGAGCATCTTCAACAGCGCCTGCTGCACCCCCTCACCGGATACGTCACGGGTGATCGAGGGGTTTTCCGACTTACGAGCGACCTTGTCGATCTCGTCGATGTAGATGATTCCGGTCTCGGCCTTCTTGACGTCGTAGTCGGCTGCCTGAATCAGCTTGAGCAGGATGTTCTCGACGTCTTCGCCGACGTAGCCGGCTTCGGTCAACGCGGTCGCGTCGGCGATCGCGAAGGGGACGTTGAGCATCCGGGCCAGCGTCTGAGCCAGGTAGGTCTTGCCGCACCCGGTGGGACCGATGACCAGGATGTTGGACTTGGCGACCTCGACGACGTCGTCCTTGTTGTGCTTGCCATTGACCGGCTGGAGCCCCGCCTGAACCCGCTTGTAGTGGTTGTAGACGGCCACCGCCAACGACTTCTTCGCCACGTCCTGGCCGATGACGTATTCGTTGAGGAACTCGAAGATCTCCCGCGGCTTCGGCAGTTCGTCAAGGCTGACCTCGCCACCGTCGGCAAGCTCCTCCTCGATGATCTCGTTGCACAGCTCGATGCACTCGTCGCAGATGTAGACGTTGGGACCTGCGATGAGCTTCTTGACCTGCTTTTGGCTCTTGCCGCAGAAGTTGCACTTCAGCAGATCGCCGCCGTCACCGATTCGAGCCACGGTGTGTCCTCCGGTCCTGCCGGGTAGCGATCCCGGCCTGGTAAACATCTTGCCTTGCAAACTTATTGACGGTACCTCGTGGCCGGCTCATCGAGCGGCCGGACACGAGGCCCCGCAGTGACGTCTTGGTCATAGAGCTACAAAACAGGTGCTCCGTTCAGGAGAGCGCTGGCGCACCCTTGCGCGACTCGAGCACCGCGTCGATCAGGCCGTACTCGAGGGCACCCTCGGCAGTCAGGATCTTGTCGCGCTCGATATCGGCACTGACCTGCTCGATGTCCTTGCCGCTGTGATCGGAGATCATCTTCTCCAGCAACTCCCGCATCCGGAGGATCTCGTTGGCCTGGATCTCGATGTCAGAGGTCTGGCCGAACGTGCCTTCGGTGTAGGGCTGGTGGATGAGGATCCGACTCGTGGGCAGCGCAAGTCGCTTGCCCGGCGTGCCAGCCGCGAGCAGGATCGCCGCCGCCGAGGCCGCCTGGCCCAGGCAGACCGTCTGCACGTCTGGCTTGATGAAGCGCATCGTGTCGTAGATCGCGGTCAGTGCGGTGAACGAGCCACCGGGGCTGTTGATGTAGATGCTGATGTCCTGGTCGGGGTTCATCGACTCGAGGCAGAGCAACTGGGCCATGACGGCGTTGGCGACGTCATCGCTGATGGGCGTGCCGAGGAAGATGATGCGGTCCTCGAAGAGCTTTCCGTAGGGGTCGATACGGCGGAAACCGTAGGACGTGCGCTCTTCCCACTGGGGAATGTAGTAATTCATGGCGTCAGTCCTTCTGCCGCGCGGGGCGGCCTTCGTCGGCGGCTTCGCGGGCGTTGGTGACCACCTTGTCGACCAGTCCGTACTCCACGGCCTGGGGGGCGGTGAACCAACGGTCACGGTCGGCGTCGGCAATGACCTGCTCGACCGGCTGGCCGGTGTGCTGCGAGATCAGGTCGAGCAGCACCTTCTTGATGTGCAGCGACTGCTGCGCCTGGATCTTGATGTCGGAGGCCGAACCACCCATCCCGGAGGAGGGCTGGTGCATCATGATCCGCGCGTGCGGCAGGGCATAACGCTTGCCCTTGGTGCCCGCGCACAGCAGGAACTGGCCCATCGAGGCGGCCAGCCCCATGCCGACAGTGGCCACGTCGTTGGGGATGTAGTTCATGGTGTCGTAGATCGCCATCCCGGCATCGACCGAGCCGCCGGGACTGTTGATGTGCAGGAAGATGTCGGCCTCGGGGTCTTCCGCCGAGAGCAACAGCAACTGCGCGCAGATCGCGTTGGCGTTCTGATCGCGCACCTCGGAACCGAGGAAGACGATCCGCTCACGGAGCAGCCGCTGGTAGATGTGGTCGTCGAGGCCGTAGGACGCGGCGCCACCGTTCATCTGGGGAGAAAGCGCTGGGCTGGAGTTCTGGTTCACGCAAGCGACACTAGCCCGAAGGACCGACAGTTCCACGCCTATCGGGTGACTGTTCGCCCAGAGCGCACAGCCACCTCAGGCCAACCAACTGCGCAGGGCCGCTGCGATGCGCTCGTCGTTGAGCAGGTCGAAGTGGTGGCCCTGCAGATGCAGCACCTCAGCGTCGGGGAACAGGTTGCGTCCACGCCGGTCGCGCCCGTTCCGTGCACCCGCCCGACCTGGGCGAGCAGAGACAGCCCATCGAGCAGGGTCGGTTCGGTACGGCTCGATCGTTCGCGGCTGGCTCCTCACGCAGACCGGCGCCCACCGAAAGGGTGGACGCCGGACGTGTGCAGCAAGTGGTGCGAGAAGCTCAGGCCTCGTCGGACTCGACAGCGCTCTCGTCGGTGGCCTCGTCGGTGTTCTCGTCGGTGGCCTCGACCGGCTCGCCGATCGTGCCGTCGGGACGCAGGTTGGTCAGCTCGACCGGGTTACCGGACGTGTCGGTGACCTTGGCCGACTCGACCAGGGTCGCCAACGCCTTGCCGCGAAGGATCTCCTGGACCAGGTCCGGGATGTGGTTGTGCTCGAACATGTGGTTCGCGAACTCCTGCGGGTCCTGACCGGACTGCTGGGCACGACGCACGAGGTGGCTGGAGAGGTCCTGCTGGTCGACGCCGATCTCTTCCTTCTTGGCGACAGCATCGAGGATGAACTGGGCGGCGACGGCGTCGCGGACCCGGCGCTCGAGGTCGGCCTCGAACTCCTCGGCCGTCTGCTTCTCGTCCTCGAGGTACTTCTCCATCGTCAGACCAGCCTGCATGAGCTGCTGCTCGACGTTCTCACGGCGGGCGTTGAGCTCGTCGGTGACCATCGTCTCGGGAAGCGGGATCGAGACCTTCTCGAGCAGCGCTTCGAGCACGGCGTCGCGGGCAGCAGCTGCCTGCTCGAGTCGCTTGCCGCGACCGAGGCGCTCCTTGACGTCGGCAGTGAGCTCCTCGACGGTGTCGAACTCCGAGGCCATCTGGGCGAACTCGTCGTCGAGCTCGGGCAGCTCCTGCTCCTGGACTGCGGTCACCTTCACGGTCACCTCGACGTCTTCACCGATCAGGTCGCCACCGACGAGCTGGGAGGCGAACGTCTTCTCATCATCCGCACTCATGCCGAGGAGAGCCTCGTCCATGCCGTCGAGCATGCCGCCACGACCGACCTTGTAGGACATCGCCTTGACCTCGCCGCCTTCGACGGTCTCACCCTCCTGGGCAGCCGTCAGGTCGATGGTCACGAAGTCGCCGTCGGCTGCCGCGCGCTCCACGTCAACGAGGGTGCCGAAGCGCTCGCGCAGCGCCTGGACCTGCTCCTCGACGTCGGCGTCGGTCAGCTCGATGTCATCGACCTGAGCCTCAAGGGCGTCATACTCGGGCAGTTCGAAGTCGGGCTTGATGTCGACGACAGCGGTGAACTCCAGCGCGGCGTCGTCTTCGAACTTGGTCACCTCGATCTCGGGCTGCGCGAGCGGCTCGAGTCCGTTCTCCTGCATCGCCTCGGCATACTTGGCGGGGACGACCTCGTTGCTCGCCTCGTCGAGCACAACACCGCGGCCGACCTGACGGTCGATGACCGCCGCGGGCACCTTGCCACGGCGGAAGCCGGGCACGTTGATCTGCTGAGCGATCTTCTTGTACGCCTTGTCGAGGCTCGGCTTGAGCTCCTCGAAGGGCACCTCGATGGTCAGCTTGGCCCTGGTCGGGCTCAAGTTCTCGACGGCGCTCTTCACAGGTGGTCTCCTTTTTTGTCTGCGGTGGCTGACTGCCAGACATCGGCTGGTCAGGGTGTAGGTCAGTCGGGGCGACAGGACTCGAACCTGCGGTCTCCTGCTCCCAAAGCAGGCGCGCTAGCCACTACGCTACGCCCCGCCAAGTGGCCCGGATCGCCCGATTTCGAGCGATGCTGGAACCCCTTGGAGCGGATGGCGGGAATCGAACCCGCGTCATCAGTTTGGAAAACTGAGGCTCTACCATTGAGCTACACCCGCACTGCGCATCTCAGCGTCTCCCAGCGGGCAGGGACTCACCAAATGCGCGCTGTCATGGTGCCACACCGCAGGCCACCGGCCACAACCGACGTCACGATCCTGGACGAAGGAGCCGACTTCAGCGCCGGTGCACCAGCAGCAGCGCGCGGTCATCGTTGCGACCACCGAGGGCATCGATAAGGCGGGTCGCTCCCCCGTCGAACTGGCCACGCAACAGTTGCTCGGCCTGGCCGAGCATCTTGTCGACGCCCAGCATGATGTCGCGGTGTCGGGTTTCGACCATGCCGTCGGTGTAGAGCAGCAGCGCGTCGCCGGGCCGCATGACGCCCTCGCAGGGTTCGTACGTCGATCCCTCGATCAGCCCCAGAGCAGAACCTTCGGCCTCGAGCACCGACCATCGGCCCGAGCCGGCCACCCGCAGCGCAGCGGGAGGATGGCCGGCCGAACGTATCGCGAAGCGACCGGTGTCCAGGTGCAGGGAGAGATGGACCGCAGTGGCGAACCCCTCTTCCCAGTCCTGGCGCAGCAGGAACTCGTTGGCGGCCTCGAGGAACTCTTCCGGCGCCAACGCACCCAGCAGCCCACCCATGGCACCCGAGAGCAGCAGGGCGCGGGTGCCGGCCTGTTCACCCTTGCCGGAGACGTCCACCACCGCCACGTCGAGGCGCTCTCCGTGCCGGGCAGTAACGATGAAGTCGCCGGCGAAGGGCGTCCCACCGGCAGAGCGCAGTTCGCTGGCGGCATACCAGGTGGAGGGCAAGGCAGGCATTCCACCCTGGCGCAGGATCCGGTCGCGCAGGTCGACCAACATTGACTCCCCGCGCAGCCCACCGACGCCCAGCTGGGTCCGGCGAAAGCTCGCCAGCAGGGTAATGAAGCCGAGGGCGAACAGGATGACGACCGTCATGGCGGTGCGCGCCGTGATCATCGGCTGCTGCGGAACGAGCAGTGCCAGAACCAGCAGGCAGAAGACCACGAACCACGGCAACTGACGTGGGCCGAGGACCTGGTTGGACAGCACGAGCGGCACCACGACCGCCGTCAGCGGTATGTAGTGGGGGAACAGCCAGATGGACACTCCGACCGCGACCACGCCCACTACCAGGAAGACAAGCATGCGGGATTCGCGAGGCAGCGCCTTCTGCAACGCAGACTCGAAACGCTGACTGAACGAAGTTGTCGGCGTCACGTGCCCTCCCTGGTTGTGCTGGCTTGACCCCGGTACTTCCAGGAGGCTCAGGAGGACTTTACGGCGCGGGAGCGAAACGGGGGCTGACAACGGGGACACCAGAATGTGTTCCTTCCCACCAGCACCCCCGTTCGGACAGGGGTCCCGCAGACCAGGCACGGCGCATCCGTGCGGCGATAGACATAGACCTCGCCACCGTGGTCGTCACGGCGCGGCTCTCGACCCATGGCTTCGGGCGTATGGGCCGGCGCCACGGTGTCGATGCGCCCCGAGACGACTCCCTCGCCCATCAACACCACCAGGTCGTCCCAGATGCCCTGCCACTGGCTCACCCGCAGCGAGTTGCCCGGACGGAGGGGGTGGATGCGGTGCCGGAAGAGCACCTCGGCTCGGTAGACGTTGCCGACACCGGCCAGCACCGCCTGGTCCATCAGTAGGTCGCCGATCGGTCGGTGGCTGGCCTTGATCCGTCGCCACGCGCGATCGGGGTCGGCGTCGCGACGCAGCGGATCGGGCCCCAGTTTGGCGATCACCTGGTCGCGTCGCGACGCACCGATCAGCTCGCACTGGATAGCGCCGCGCAGGTCGGCGTAGGCGCTCAGGTCGGCGCTCACGATGCGCAACCTGACCTGTCCGACCGGCAGCGGCACCACCGCGACGTCGGTGTGCACGTCGAAGGCCCCGATCAGACCGAGGTGGATGTGCACGATGTGCTCGTGCTCGAACTCGACGAACAGGTGCTTGCCGGCCGAGTCGGCGCCCACCAGCCGGGAGCCGTCGATCACTGCGGCGTCGGCCGCGAACCTGCCCTGCGGGCTGCCGACCTGGACAAGGCGCCCCGCGAACGCGTGCGACAGGTCATCCGCCAGGCGGCGGAGAGTGTGCCCTTCAGGCATCCGGACTGCCGGCAAGGGCGGAGGCTGGCAGCGGCGGGAGTTCACCGCTCTGCTCGTAGGTCGAGAGTTGGCCGATCCGGCGTACATGCCGCTCGTCGTGCGTGAATTCGGTGCTCAGGAAGACCTGCACGAAGCGAGTCATGTCATCGACGGAGTGCATCCGTCCGCCGACCGAGACGACGTTGGCGTCGTTGTGCTCGCGGGCGAGGGTGGCAGTCTCCTCCGACCACACCAGAGCGCAGCGGATGCCTTCGACCTTGTTGGCCGCCATCTGTTCGCCGTTGCCGGACCCACCGATGACTACGCCCATGCTCAGTTGACCCTCGGCCCGATCGGCGGCCACGCCCTCGGCAGCCCGTAGGCAGAAACCGGGGTAGTCGTCGAGGGCGTCATAGACGAAGGGTCCGTGGTCGACGACCTCGTAGCCGTGGTCGATCAACGACGTGGTCAGGTGGTCCTTGAGTTCGAGGCCGGCGTGGTCGGAGCCGAGGTGTACGCGCATGGGGACAGTGTCTCAGCCGGGTGGTGGGTCGTGCACCAGGTGCTGGTCGATGAAACCCGCTACCTGTCTGATGAGCACTTCGGAGGCCGGGAACTCGCCATGACGCCAGAAGCCGTGGACCTGACCGAGACACCTGACCCCAACCGTCTCCACGCCCGTCTCGGCAACCCGCCGCGCAAGTTCCTCACCCTCGTCGCGCAGTGGGTCGGCCTCCGCGGTCGCGACGAAGGTCGGCGGCAGGGAGGCGAGACCATCGGAGAGCAAGGGGGCCAGGTCGGGATTGTCGAGGTCGTCGTCGCTGGCGACGTACTGCTTCCAGTACCACCGTGCCTCCGCCGGGTCGAAGCCGTTCTCCCGGCCGGAGGCATAGGAGGCGAAGCCGGCCCGCGGATCGAGGAACGGGTAGATCAGGGCGAGCGCCGCGAAGACGCCCGGGTTGCGCAGGGCCCCGACCAGGGCGAGGTTGCCCCCGGCAGAGTCGCCATGGATCACCCACGGGCCGGGCAGGTCCTGGTTGCGCAGCCAGCCCACCACGGTGTCGACGTCGTCAGTCGCGGCTGGGAAGCGGTGCTCCGGTGGGCGTCGGTAGTCGACACTGAGCACCCGGCGTCGGGCCCGGTTGGCGAACCGTCGACATACCGGGTCGTGAACCTCGACGTCGTTGAAGACGAAACCCCCGCCATGCAGGTGCACGATCACGCCCGGGAGCGCGTCCTGGGGGGTGTAGAGGCGACACCGCACTCCGTCGGCGTCCACGTCGGCCACCTCGGCGACTGCCTCCCGCGTCTGCGCCAGGTGGAGGCGTCGTACCTGTTCCCGGTGAGCGTTGAGGTCGAAGCCGGGAGCGCTGTAGTCGGGAGTGGTGTCGGCCGCCACGGCGGCGCGGACGTCGGGATACATGGCGACCTCACTCAAGACGCGCCAACTCCTCCTCGATCACCGACGGGTCGAACTTGGTGAAGACCGGCGTCGGCTTGGCGACGGTGGCCCCGACCTCGATCGGCCGCGACTCCCACCGGGGCGTGGCCGTGTAGTCGCCGGTGATCACCGGGTAGGACGTCAGTCCGGCGCCGTTGTCGGGTTCCAACTCGTCCACCTGATCGATCCGTGGCATCGGCATCAGTTCGCCCGCTCCCCCGAAGGTGAGGTGCACCTTGTTGGCGGCGTGCGGCAGGAACGGCGAGAGCAGCAGGTTGCAGTCGGTGACGCACTGGGCCGCCACGTGCAGCACCGTGCCGAGCCGTTCTCGCTGCGACTCGTCCTTCATCTTGTAGGGCTCGGTGACGGTGAGGTATTTGTTCACCTCGCCAACGATGCGCATCACCTCGGCGGTCGCACCGCGCAACCGGTGGCGACCAAGCAGGTCACCGACCGACTCGAAGCCGCCCCGCACGGCGGCCAACACGGCCTCGTCGACCGGCTCCAGCGCTGCGGCAGCCGGGATCTCGCCAAAGCT
>JARICB010000440.1 GCA_029264225.1 Nocardioides sp.
AGATCGCTGCGGCGTTCGAGGCCACTGCCCCCTGATGCGTGGGCACGAGTTGCCCAAGAATGGGCTTTCCATCGGCAGAATATGACCTCGTCAGGGTCATCGTGGACGGCTTGAATGGTCGACATGGCTGATCTTTCAACCCGGCGCATCCGGATCGGTATCGACACCGGCGGTACCTTCACTGACGTAGTTGCCCTTGATGAGGACAGCGGCGAGATGGTGACAACCAAGACCCCTTCGACGCCCAGCAATCCGGCGGACGGATTCATGGCCGGCATCGAGAAGGTGCTGGGGCTCCTCGACCTGCCACAGGGCGACGGGAGCGCGATCACCGCCGTAAGTCACGGCACCACCGTCGCGACCAACCAGCTGCTCGAGGGCAAGGTCGAGGCGCTCGGTTTCATCACTACCGAGGGCTACGACGCGATGCTCGAGATCGCTCGACAGTCGGTTCCCGACGGCTACGGCAACTCCTACTTCTGGGTCAAGCCGCCCCGCATCGTGCCCCGGCACCTGGTCAAGGGTGTCGGCGGTCGACTCGACTTCACCGGTGCCGAGGTGCGGCCCTTCGACGAGGACGGTGCGCGCCAGGTCGCCCGCTGGTTCAAGAGCGCCGGCATCAACACCCTCGGTGTCTGCTTCCTGCACTCCTACGCCAACCCCGACCACGAAGAGCGGATGCGCGCCATCCTGCTCGAGGAGCACCCCGACGCGGTCGTATCCATCTCGAGTGAGGTGCTGCGCGAATACCGTGAGTACGAGCGGGCGATGACGACGCTGGTCGACGCCGCCGTGAAGCCCAAGCTGAGCAGCTACGTCGCCAACATCAGTCAGCGACTCCAGGAGTACGGCGGCCGCAAGGTGCCCTTCTTCGTGATGAAGTCCAACGGTGGTGTCCTTTCCGCCGACGAGGTCGTGCACCAGCCGATCAGCACCGTGCTGTCCGGCCCCGCCGCCGGCGCGCTCGGCGCAGCCCTGATCGCCAAGGTGGCCGGTTTCGACAAGGTGCTCACCAGCGACGGTGGCGGCACCTCGACCGACGTCAGTGTCGTGATCGACGGCGAGCCGACCCTCACCACCGAAGGCTCGGTCGGCGTCTACCCGTCCAAGATCCCGATGATCGACGTGGTCACCGTCGGTGCCGGCGGCGGCTCGATCGCCTGGCTCTCGCCGGAGGGAACCCTCAAGGTGGGGCCGCAGTCGGCCGGTGCCGACCCGGGCCCGATCTGCTACGGCAAGGGCGGCACCGAGGTCACCATTACCGACGCGCACGTCTACCTCGGCCGCATCCCTCCGCATCTGCTCGGCGGCGAGATCTCGCTCGACGTCAACGCCGCGAAGGCCGGGATCGAAGCCCTCGCCGACCGGCTCGGGATGTCACCCGAAGCCTGCGCAGCAGGGGTCCTGGAGATCTCCGCCTGGAACCAGGCCAACGCGCTGCGCCAGGTGACGGTCAAGCGCGGACTCGATGTCCGCGACTTCACGCTTACGACCTTCGGCGGCTCCGGTTCGTTGCTGCTGTGCCGTCTGGTCGACATCCTCGGACTCCAGGCGGTGCTCGTGCCGCCCAACCCGGGCAACGTGTCCGCCTTCGGTCTGCTCACCGTCGACGTCAAGAACGACTATGTCCAGACGCACGTGGCGCTGCACGAGAAGCTCGACGTCAACACGATCCAGGCGACCTACGACGCCCTCTCGACGCAGGCCCGCACTGCGCTCGAGAAGGAGGGGTTCGCCTCCGAGGTGCACCGCTTCGTCCGCACCGCCGACGTGCGCTACTTCGGGCAGGCCTTCGAGGTGCGGGTCCCCGTGGCCGACGGCCCGCTCGACGACGCCGCGCTCGCCGAGGTGGCTGCCGCCTTCCACGCCGAGCACCGGGGCCTTTATGGCTACGACTTCGCCCATGACGACACGCAGCAGGTCGAGTGGGTCAATCTCCGGGTCTCGGGCATCGGGCCCATCACTCGCCCGGAGATCCGCCGGGCCGAATCCGGATCGGGCACTGACGCACTGGAGCGCGGCAGGCGCCAGGTCTGCTTCGAGCCCGAGGACGGCTTCGTCGAGACGCCGGTGTTCTGGCGTCCCGACCTCGCGCCGGGCTACACCGTGGCCGGACCGGTGATCATCGAGGAGTTCGGCTCAACGGTGCCGATCCACCCGGGCTTCGTGGCCCGGATCGACGACCACCTCAACATCATCGTGACGCGGGAGGCAAACGCATGAGTCGCAGGGCGCCCACACAGTTCCCCTACGGAATGCTGACCGACGACGCCGGGGCGAGTGCCGACCCCGTGCTCGTCGAGATCGTCCAAGGTTCACTTGCCAGTGTCGAGATGGAGGTGGAGACCGCCATCGGCCGCACCAGTCGCAGCCCGATGATCCGCGACGCCCACGACTTCCGGGCCGGCATCCACGACCGGTTGCTCCGCAAGCTCACCGGCCGTTCCTACTCCGCGCTCGTGCACCCGGTCGCCCGGGACTTCCCGATCGAGGAGATGCAGGAGGGCGACGTCTTCTTCCACAACGACGTCTACCGCTCGGAGGGTGGCATCGGCCACCTGCCCGACCTGTGTGTGACCGTGCCGGTCTTCGCCGAGGGCAAGGTCGTCGCGTTCATCCAGGCGTTCGGCCACCACGACGACATCGGTGGCGCGGTGCCGGGGTCCATGCCCAGCCACGCCACCAGCGTCTTCGAGGAGGGACTGATGGTCCCGCCGATCCGACTCTGGGACGCCGGCGTGCCCAACCGGGCGGCGCTGTCCATCATGACCCGCAACTCTCGGATGCCGGAGTCACTGGCCGCCGACCTCGACGCCGAGTGCTCTGCCTGCCTGATGGGTGCGCGCCGTCTCGGCGAGCTGTTCGAGCGCTACGGCGTCGACGTCGTCGAGTCGTGCTTCGACGCGATCCTCGACCGCACCACCACGACGTACCGCCGCGAGATCCTCAGCAAGATTCCCGTCGGGTCCTGGACCTGGGAGGACTACGCCGAGCACGACGGCGTCGACGAGCCGCAGTTGCACACCCAGCGGATCACGCTGACCCGCACCCCCGACGACGACCCGGACGGCCAGCGGCTGATCCTCGACTTCGACGGCACCGGCCCGCAGGCCAAGGGACCGATCAACCACTGCGGCGACTACAGCGACGGTGTCTTCCTCAAGAAGTGGCTGGCGCCGATCCTGCGCAACCTCGCCGACACCCCCGAGCGGATGGCCGAGCTCGACGTCAACGAGGGCATCGTGCCGCTCATCGAGATGCGGTTCCCGGAGCCAGGGACCCTGCTGACGCCGGTCTTCCCGGCCCCGACCAACGCCCGCACGTTCGTGATCCTGCGGCTGCTCGGTGTGCTCTCCGGCGTGGTCGCCAAGGCGGTCGACGGCAAGATGCCCGCCGACCAGGAGACGATCCGCTACACCGGCGTCTACGGTCTGGACCGCGACGGCCGCTCCTACCTCATGCGCGAGGTGCTCGGCGGCGGCTCAGGTGGGCGCTACTACGCCGACGGCGAGGACACCATCCACGTCGTGCCCGACTCCCGCAACCTGCCCAGCGAGTTCACTGAGTCGCGGTTCCCGTTCCTCGTGGAGTCGCTCGGGTTGGCGATGGACTCCGGCGGCGCGGGTCAGTACCGCGGCGGCCTCGGTTATGAGAAGCACATCCGGATGGTCAAGGACGGCCACTTCATGTCCATCGCCGACCGTTCGATCCTGGCGTGCTGGGGTGTGCGCGGTGGTCAGGCCGGCAAGCCGTTCGAGGTCACCATCGACCCGGGCGGCCCCAACGAACGCCAGGTCGACGCCCTCGCCGACGACGAACCGGTCAAGGCCGGGGAAGTCATTCGCATCCGCACGACGGGTGGCGGCGGGTGGGGCGACCCGCTTGTGCGCGACCCTTCGCTGGTGGTGCGCGACGTGGTGTGGCGCAAGGTCTCACCGGAGGCGGCGTTGGCCGACTACGGTGTCGTGCTGACCGGCTCGCTCGACGCCGACGATCTCGGCTTCGACGAAGCTGCCACGACCGACGTGCGGGCGAACCGACCGCGTAGGAGCGAGGCGTTCTTCGACCGCGGGCCCGGCTACGCCCAACTCTCGGGGGGCGCAGCCTCGGCGGGCGTCGACCACCTGGAGTGAGCGCGTGAAGATCGCGATCGTGGGCGGCACCGGCAAGACCGGACGCGCGGTGGCGGACGCCCTGGAACGGCGTTCGCACGCCGCGCTGCCGCTGGGTCGGTCATCCTGGGGAGACCTCTCGGGGGCGCTGACCGGCTGCGACGCGGTCTACCTCATCGCGCCGAATTTTCATCGCGATGAGCCGGGCTACGTGGCCCAGGTGCTGGCCGCGATGGCCATGGCCGGGGTGACCCGGGTGGTCTACCACTCGGTCGCCTCGCCCTATCTTCCCGCGATGAGCCACCACCTCGACAAGGCGAGGGCCGAAGACGTCGTACGGCGCTCGGATCTGGCCTGGACCATTCTCCAGCCGGGCCCCTACCTACAGAACTTCGACCTGACCCGCCCCGTGACGCTGCCCTACCGAGCGGACGCACCCTTCGGCTTCGCGGACCTCGACGATGTGGCAGAGGTGGCGGCCCTCGTGCTCAGCGAGGCGGGCCATGAGGGCGCGACCTACGAACTGGCCTCGCGACAGGCCACGGTTGCCGAGCTCGCGGCCGAAGCGGACGTCCCGATCGTCGTGCAGCGACCAGTCGCAGCGCCCCGAGATCGGGAGGAGGCCGGTCTGCACGCCATGTTCGCCTACTACGACGACCACGGCCTTCTGGTGGGAACCCGAACGATGGCGGCACTGCTGGGTCGCTGAACCCACCACGGCTGCGACGGCCAAGGGCTGTCAAGGGTTGCCAATGGTTCGGCGTCGGGGTGGTTGGTTCTGCCGTGTTGCAGCACACAGGGGCTGGCTAGGTTCGAGTAATGAGAGTCTTGCTCGCCCTGGGCGGTAACGCCATGACCAACGCGGATGGCCGCGCCCGCTCGGAAGACCAGATCAGTGCGGCGGAGATCGCGATGGACGCCGTTGCCGACCTGGTCGTCAGCGGTGTCGACGTCGTACTGACCCACGGCAACGGCCCCCAGGTGGGCAATCTGCTGGTCAAGAACGAACTCGCCGCTGCCGTCGTCCCGCCCGTCCCACTGGATTGGTGCGGCGCCCAGACCCAGGCCACCCTCGGCAACGTGTTGATGAACGCCCTGGATGCGGCCCTGGCCCGGCGAGACACGGCTCGTCCCTCAGCTGCGCTGGTGACGCGCACCCTGGTCGACGCCGATGATCCTGGCTTCACCCATCCCACCAAGCCCATCGGCCGATATGTCTCGGCCGATGATGCCTTGCCGATGATCGCCCACGGCGAGATCTGGGAGGACCGCGGAGAGAAGGGGTGGCGGCGTCTCGTCGCCTGCCCCGAGCCGTTGGAGGTGATCGACGCGCCCGCCGTGCTCGCCCTGATCGAGGCCGGGTTCGTGGTGATCGCCAACGGCGGAGGTGGCATCCCCACGGTCCGCGACGACGCCGGTGTGTTGCGCGGCGTCGAGGCGGTCATCGACAAGGACCTCGGTGCCGCTCTGCTGGCCCGATCGGTCGATGTCGACATCCTGGTCGTGGCGACCGACGTACCCCACGCGATCCTCGGCTACGGCACTCCCGAGGCAGCCCCGATCGGCCGCGTCACTGTGGCGCAGATGCGCGACCACGCCGCACAGGGTCACTTCGCCTCCGGGTCCATGGGCCCCAAGGTCGACGCGGCCTGCCGGTTCGTCGAGGACACCGGCAATACCTGTGTCATTACCGACCTCGCAAGCATCCTGGCCGCCGTACGCGGTGAGGCCGGCACCATCGTCTCCGCGAACTGAAACATCCCCACCGAAAGGAACTCGCATGCCCAGCGCCATTGAAGTCCGCAAGGTACCGATCCACTCCGTCGCCGACGCCAGTGAGCTTGCCAAGCTCATCGACGACGGTGTGATGGAGGCCGGCCGCGTGATTGCCATCATCGGCAAGACCGAGGGCAACGGCGGGGTCAACGACTACACCCGGATCATCTCCGACCGAGCGTTCCGTGAGGTGCTCGTCGAGAAGGGTGCCGACCCCGACGCGGTCAAGCAGATCCCGATCGTCTGGTCGGGTGGCACCGACGGCGTGATCAGCCCCCACGCCACGATCTTCGCCACCACTGACGCCGAGCCCAGCGAGGAGTCACGCCTCACGGTCGGCTTCGCGATGAGCGAGGTGCTGCTGCCCGAGGACATCGGCCGCGTTGCGATGGTTACCAAGGTGGCCGACGCGGTGAAGGAGGCCATGGCGAAGGCCGGCATTACCGACGTCGCCGACGTCCACTACGTGCAGACCAAGACCCCGCTGCTGACCGTGCACACGATTCGCGACGCCAAGTCGCGCGGCAAGACGGTCTGGACCGAGCACACCCACGAGTCGATGGATCTGTCCAACGGGTGCACCGCGCTCGGGATCGCGGTGGCGCTCGGTGAGATCGAGATGCCTACCGACGAGGACGTCATGAAGGACCGCTCGCTCTACTCGGCGGTCGCGTCCTGCTCCTCGGGCGTCGAGCTCGACCAGGCGCAGATCGTCGTGGTCGGCAACGCGACCGGGGTAGGCGGGCGCTACCGCGTCGGCCACTCGGTGATGAAGGACGCCCTCGATGCCGACGGCATCTGGGACGCCATCCGCTCCGCCGGCCTGGACCTGCCCGAGCGCCCGCACACCAGCGACCTCGACGGCAAGCTCGTCAACGTGTTCCTCAAGTGCGAGGTCTCGCAGGACGGTCAGGTTCGTGGCCGGCGCAACGCCATGCTCGATGACTCCGACGTGCACTGGCACCGCCAGATCAAGTCGGCGGTCGGCGGCGTGACCGCCGCGGTCACCGGTGACCCGGCCGTGTTCGTCTCCGTCTCGGCTGCCCACCCGGGCCCCGACGGTGGCGGCCCGGTGGCCGCCATCGTCGACCTTGGCTAGT
>JARICB010000020.1 GCA_029264225.1 Nocardioides sp.
CGCTCGGTGGAGTGCAAGCCGTTCGACACCCGCAAGTTGGGCGACGACGAGAAGTTCCAACGCCCCAACAGCATGAAGGGTCCGCTGGGGCTGTGGATCACCGCAGCCGACTACCGCGACCTGGCGATGGTCAAGCGCACGTGGCGGGGCCGCTGGAAGTCGGTGGTCGCCGCCTGGCGGGTGTCCTCCAACGTGATCCGTCGTCGGCACATGGCTACGGGCGGACGGGCGCTGGTCGCCCGCCTGCGGATGGCGCTCAAGGACGTCGGTGTCGACCTGTGGCTGGAGACCCCGATGACATCCCTGGTCGTCGAGGACGGCCGAGTAGTGGGTATCGAGGTCAACCGCGAGGGCCGGATCAAGCGGATCCGCGGACGGCACGGCGTCCTGCTCGCCTGTGGTGGCTTCGACCACGACCCCGAACTGCGTGAGACCTGGCTGCCCGAGGGCGGTCGCGAGAACCACAGCCTCGGCGCCGTCGAGAACACCGGCGACGGCATCAGGGCCGGGCTCACCCTCGGTGCGGCAGTGGACTTCATGGACGACGCCTGGTGGATGCCCAGCGTCGAGCACCCTTCGGGCGCGTCGATCCCGCTGGTCTCCGAGCGCGCCATCCCCGGCCAGGTCATCGTCGATGCCGAAGGCAAGCGCTTCACCAATGAAGCCTCGCCCTACGTGAACTTCGTGCACGACCAGATCGAGGGCAAGCACCTGGTGGCCTGGTGTGTGATGGACTCCCGAGCACGCTCGCGCTACCCCTACGCGCAGATCCTGCCCGGCATGCCGTTCCCGCAGTCGTTCTACGAGGCCGGCACCGTGCACAAGGCGGAGAACCTGCGTGAGCTTGCGGTCGCGATCGGCGTACCGGTGGACAACCTGGTCGCCACTGTCGAGCGCTTCAACGGTTTCGTCGCCACCGGCGTGGACGAGGACTTCGGTCGCGGCGTCTCGGTCTATGACCACTACTACGGCGACCCGACGCTGCCCAACCCGAACCTGGATCACGTCGACAAGGCGCCCTACTACGCCATTCGGATCGAGATCGGCGACCTGGGCACCAAGGGTGGTCTGGTCTGCGACGAGCACAGCCGGGTGCTGCGTGAGGACGACTCCGTGATCGAGGGGCTCTACGCCACCGGCAACGCGAGCGCGTCGGTGATGGCCAATGAATACGCCGGCCCCGGTGCCACCATCGGGCCCTCGATCGTGTTCGGCTACGTCGCCGCGCGCGACGCCCGGCAGCGGGTGGCGCCTCGTCAGGACGCGTGACGATGGCCAAGGTGCGAGTCGTCGAGGTCGTCCGGGAGACCGCGGAGGCGCACTCGCTGGTGCTCGAACCGCTTGACGGTGCGCCCTTCGAGTACCTGCCCGGACAGTTCCTGACGGTGCGGGTTCCCTCGGACCGGGACGGGGGAGCGGCACGCTGCTACTCGCTGTGCTCCTCACCCGAGCGCGACCATCGGCTCAAGGTGACCATCAAGCGCACCCGCGACGGCTACGCCTCCAACTGGCTGTGCGACAACGTGGTGGTCGGCTGCGAACTCGACGTGCTGCCCCCCGCGGGCACGTTCGTGCCGAAGGACCTGGATCGCGACTTCCTGCTACTCGCGGGTGGTAGCGGCATCACTCCCGTGCTGTCGATCCTCAAGACTGCACTGCACGCTGGTCAGGGTCTGGTCACGCTCATCTATGCCAATCGCGACGAGGCCTCGGTCATCTTCCGCGACGAACTGGTGGCACTGACCGAGGAGTTTCCCGAGCGGCTAGCGATCGTGCACTGGCTGGAGTCGGTGCAGGGCCTGCCGAGTCAACCCGTGCTGAGTGCGCTGCTGGCGTCGTACGGCGATCGCGAGGCCTTCGTCTGTGGTCCAGGGCCTTTCATGGACCTGACCGTCCGCACGCTGACCGGCCTGGGTTTCCCCCGCGAACGCGTGCACCAGGAGGTCTTCACCTCCTTGGCGGGGGACCCCTTCGCCGAGGTGGTGCTCCCCACCGATGGTGTCGGGATGGATGCCGAGGTCCAGGTGGAGCTCGACGGCGAGACCTCCACGCACGCGTGGCCCGCCGGGGCTCGGTTGCTCGACGTGCTGCTCGCAGCAGGTCGGGAGGCGCCGTTCTCGTGCCGCGAGGGCGCCTGCAGCGCATGCGCCTGTTTGCTGCAGGAAGGCACAGTTGAGCTAGATCACAACGAGGTGCTCGACGATGTCGATCTGGCAGACGGAATCATCCTTGCCTGCCAGGCCCGCGCCACGTCGCCGGTCGTGAAGATTTCGTACGACGTGTGAGTTCTTCCGGTCTCCCAGTCACTGGGAGCCCATCAGCGCCGGGGAGGTCCCGGTGACACCGTGTTCATCCAGACTTCAGGAGGCATCATGACCCACCCCGCACTCGCGGCCGTCGAGGAACGCGCCGACGAGATCACCGCGCTGGCCGAGTCCAACGAGAAGCTCGGCAAGCTCGATGACCGCGCGGCCAAACTGCTCCGCGACACCGGTGTCATCAAGATGCTCCAGCCCGCCAAGTACGGCGGCGCCGAGGCCCACCCCCGCGAGTTCGCCGAGACCGTCATGCGGGTCGCCTCGCTCGACGGCTCCGCGGGCTGGGTCGCCGGCATCGTCGGCGTGCACCCGTGGGAGATGGCGATGTGCGACGAGTCGGTCCAAGAGGCCGTCTGGGGCAAGGACAACGACACCTGGATCGCGTCGCCGTACGCCCCGATGGGCATCCTGACCCCCGTCGACGGTGGCTACCGGTTCAGCGGCCGCTGGCAGTTCTCCTCGGGCACCGACCACTGCGACTGGATCTTCCTGGGCGCGTTCATGGGCGACGTCGAGGGCAACCGGGCGATGCCGCCGGTCAACTACCACGTCATCCTGCCGCGCAGCGATTACGAGATCGTCGAAGACTCCTGGGACGTCGTCGGCCTGCGGGGCACCGGCTCCAAGGACGTCATCGTCAAGGACGCCTTCATCCCGGAGAACCGGGCGATCGCCTTCAGCAGGTTCATGGACGGCTCGATGCCGCGGGAGGCCGGGCTGACCAACCCGACCTATCACATCCCGTTCACCACGGCCTTCCCGATGGGCATCACCAGCGCCGTTATCGGCATCGCCGAGGGCGCGCTCGCCGCGCACCTGGCCTACCAGAAGACGCGCGTGCAGATCACCGGCACCCGCGCCACCGACGACCCCTACGTGCTCTTCGCGATCGGCCAGGCCGCCGAGGAGATCAAGGCCTCGCGCACCGCGATGCTCGACAACGTCTCGAAGTTCTACGACGCCGCCGAGGCCGGTCGCGAGATCACGTTCGCCGAGCGTGCCGCCTCGCGACAGACGCAGGTCTCGGCAGCCTGGCGCGCCGTGCGGGCCATGGACGAGGTCGTCGCCCGCTCGGGTGGCAACGGGATGCGGATGGACAACCCCATCCAGCGCTTCTGGCGCGACGGCCATATGGGCCTCGCGCACGCCATCCACGTCCCCGGTCCGGTCGCACACGTCTCCGCACTTACCCAGGTCGGCGTCACCCCGCCGCCTGGTCCCATGCTCTCGATGATCTGAGGAGTTCTCCATGACAGACATTCGCGGCCTCGGTTACCTCCGGGTCCAGTCCACCGATATCCCTCGCTGGCGCGAGCTCACCGTCGAGGCGCTCGGCCTGGCCGAGACCACCGGCCCCCACGAGGACGGCCTCTACCTGCGCATGGATGAGCGCGAAGCGCGCCTCATCGTGCTGCCGGGTGAGACCGATGGTGTGCTCGCCGTCGGCTGGGAGGTGCGCGACCAGTTCGCACTCTCCCGCGTCGGCCGGGCCGTCGAGGCCGCGGGTTTCGGTGTCAAGGAGCTATCGCAGTCCGAGTGCGATGAGCGTCGCGTCGAGGCCGCCCTGCTGTTCGAGGACCCCGCCGGGACACCGGTCGAGGTGTTCTTCGGTCCCGTCCTCGACCACGACCCGGTGCGCACGCGCTGGATGCAGACCTTCATCACCGGTGACCAGGGAATGGGCCACGTCGTCCTCCCGACCACCAACCCCGCCGAGACCGTCCAGTTCTACACCGAGGTGTTGGGCTTCCTGCCCCGCGGCGCGGTCCGGATCGGCCCGAAGAAGGCGACCGGTTCCGACGAGACGCCTACCCGGGTTCGCTTCATGGGCGTCAACGAGCGCCACCACAGCCTCGCGGTCTGCCCCGCTCCACACGGCGAGGCCCCTGGTCTGGTGCACCTGATGATGGAGGTCGACTCGCTCGACGCCGTCGGTCGGGCCCTCGACGAGGTCAACCGTCGCGGCTTCTCGGTGTCCTCGACGTTGGGTCGCCACACCAACGACAAGATGGTGTCGTTCTACGTGCGCGCCCCCGGCGGCTGGGACCTCGAATACGGCTGCGAAGGGCTGCTCGTCGACGAGAGCTACTACACCGCCGAGGAGATCACCGCAGACTCCTACTGGGGTCACGACTGGTCCGGCTCCGAGCCGCTCGCTGCGTTCTCGGCGCCGTAGGTCCGAGCCGGTGACAGCTGAGGGCGATGAGCTCGTCGACGTCATTGTGGTGGGCTTCGGCATCGCCGGAGCCTGCGCGGCGATCTCGGCCGCCGAGGCAGGCGCCTCGGTGCTCGTCATCGAGCGCGCCGGTGCGCCAGGCGGCTCGTCGGCGCTGTCGGGCGGCGAGGTCTATCTCGGCGGTGGCACATCCGTGCAGAAGGCGTGTGGCTTTGACGACACTCCCGCCGACATGTTCGCGTTCCTCACTGCGGCGCTCGGCCCGCATGCCGACGCCGAGAAGCTCCGGTTCTACTGCGATGACAGCCTCGACCATTTCGACTGGCTCCTCGAGCACGGAGTGGAGTTCACCCCGAGTCTCTACGACGCCCCGACCTGGATGCCCTCGACGACCGATGGCTTGATGTGGCTGGGGGAGAACAGCTACCCCTTCGACACCCTGGCCACGCCGGCTCCGCGCGGGCACCGTCCGCCGATGCCCTACTTCGCCGGGGCGCCGCTGATGGCCGCGCTCGTCGCGGCTGCCGCCTCCGCCGGAGTGCGCACCGTGGTCGACACCCGCGTCACCTCACTCGTCGTAGAGGAAGGGCGGGTCGTCGGAGTGCGGGCCAAGACCTACGGCGCCGAGCGCGAGTTCGCGGCCCGTCGCGGGGTCGTCCTCACCACCGGTGGTTTCGTCGACAACGAGGACATGCTGGAGGCTCACGTCCCGGCGCTGCTGGGGCAGGCCAAGGTCAGCGACGGGCTCGATGACGGCTCCGGCATCACGATGGCCCAGGCGGTCGGAGCCGCGACCCGACGGATGCACGCCCACGAGGTCGCACTGACGGTGCTGCCGGCTCTGGCGGCCCGCGGCATCCTGGTCAACGCCCGTGGACAGCGGTTCGTCAACGAGGACACCTACCCCGGCACCGTCAGTCACGCGGCCGTCAACCACCAGCCGGCGCCCTTCTGGGTGATCGCCGACGAGGCCGCCTTCGACGACATCCCCCCGGACGACCTGTGGGGGGTGCGCCCCCACCACGCAGCCGAGACGCTCGGCGAGCTCGAGCAGGATCTGGGCATGCCCGCGGGATCGCTCGAAGCCACCGTTTCTGCCTACAACGCTCACGCCGCCCTCGGTAAGGACCCGTGGTTCCACAAGGCGTCGAAGTGGCTGCGGCCCTTGCAGGCGCCGTACGCGGCCGTCGACGTCGCGGCAGGGTTTCACCCCGGTGACCGCGAGAGCAGCACGAACGGCACCGGCGTCGCCGGTTTCACCCTCGGCGGACTGCACACCACCGTCGACGGGGAGGTGCTGTCCCTGACCGGAGACCCCATTGCGGGCCTGTTCGCGGCGGGCCGTGCCACTGCCGGCATGCATGGCGAGGGCTACATCAGCGGTACGTCGCTGGGGGACGGCTCCTACTTCGGCCGTCGTGCCGGGCGTTCGGTGGCCGCTCAATGAGGCGCTTCGAGGGCAAGCGGGTGCTCGTCACCGGAGCGGCATCGGGGATCGGGCGAGCCACCGCCGTGCGCCTCACCTCGGAGGGGGCCGCGGTCTTGGCCGTCGACGTCGACGAGGCTGGGCTGGCCGGCACGGTTGCTGCCTGCGAGGGCTCCGGCTCGATCGCGACGGCGACCTGCGACGTGACCTCCGAGCCGTCGGTGATGGCCGCCGTGCGCACCGCAGTGGAGGAGCTCTCCGGGCTGGATGCGCTGATCAACGTCGCCGGGATCCACCGGACCACCCCGATCGAACACCTCACCGTCGACGACCTGGACCTGCTCTACCGAGTCAACCTGGTCGGCACGGCGCTCTTCTGCCGCGAGGCGGTGGCGCACCTGCCGCAGGGTGGTGTGATCGTCAACGTCGCCTCGAGCGCTGCCGGGCACGGTAACCCCTACATGTCGGCCTACTCCGCCTCCAAGGGCG
>JARICB010000027.1 GCA_029264225.1 Nocardioides sp.
AGGGTTGTTCTTCATCGGGTTGCTCCAGCCGCTTGGTGCGGTGATGCCGCTTGCCGAGGCCCAGAGCAGGCTGGTCGTCGACCTGCTGACCGGGCGGTACGCCCTGCCCGAGCGGGCGGAGCTGCGCAGCCAGATGATCGCGGACGACCAGGCGTACAAGAAGCGCTTCTACTCCTCCGCCCGGCACACCATGGAGGTCGACTTCGACCGCTACCTGTGGGAGCTGACCCGAGAGCGAGCTCGGGGGGCGCTCGTGTGAGCAGTCGAGGGGCCTGGGTCACCGGCGCTGGAGCAGGGCTGGGGTGGCCGTTCGCCGAATCTGACGCTACAAGCACTCATACCCCTCAGACCGCGGCGTCGGTCAACTCCCTGCGCGCTGTGCGTTTCGCCGCGATCAGCGAGGTCGTCACGGTAAGGGCCAAGAGGGCGATGATGACGGCCAGCGAGGTCAGGGTTGGGATCTCCGGCACCCACGGCCACTGCAGGTGGGCCCAGTGGAGGGCCAGTTTGATGCCGATAAAGCCGAGGATCGCCGCCAGTCCGTAGTTGAGGTGCACCAGCTTGGCCAGCGCCCCCTGGAGGACGAAGTACAGAGCGCGAAGCCCGAGCAACGCGAAGGCGTTGGTGGCGAAGACGAGGTAGGGGTCACCGGTGATGCCGTAGACCGCCGGCACCGAGTCGATGGCGAAGACGACGTCGGTGGCCAAGACCGCGATAACGACCAGGGCGAACGGCGTCAGCGCGCGTTTGCTCGCTGTGCCGACCTGCACCCGGGTGATGAGCTTGGAGCCCTCATAGGTCTCGGTCACCGGGATCAGCCGACGAACCAGTCGCACGACCCTCATCTCGGCCACGATGACCTCGTGGTCGCTGTGCTTCATCGCGTCGCGCAGCAGTTTGGCGCCGGTCGCCACCAGTACCAGGCCGAAGATTAGGAACACCCAGTCGAAGGCCGAGAGCGCGGCGGCGCCCAGGGCGATGAAGATGCCGCGCAGCAAGAGTGCACCGATGATCCCGTAGAGCAGCACCCGCTGCTGGAGGGCAGCAGGCACCGCGAAGGCGGCCAGGAGGAGCATGAAGACGAAGAGGTTGTCAACGCTGAGGGTCTTCTCCACCAGGTATCCGGTGTAGTACTCCACGCCGCACTCACTGCCGTGTTGCGCCCAGACGTAGACGCCGAAGGCCAGGGGCAAGGCGATGTAGAACGCGGACCACGCGATCGCCTCGCGCATCGAGACCTCGTGTGGCTTGCGCGTTGCGACGAAGTCCACGGCGAGCAGCACCACGACGGCACCGATGGTCACCGCCCAGAGGGTGGGCGTGGCGATGGTGTCGATCGTGTCCATGGGTCTCCTCAAGCGCAAGTGCTTGAGGTCTCCCTCACCGGCCACACCGTGACCGGCAACCACCCGAGATGCCTGTCGAGGCAACGTACTGACCGGGATGATCTGAGTGCGGTACTCCCCTCCGGCGAGAACAGTAGCGGGGTGGTCAAGCGCCTGCGGTGAGGCCAATGGGCTCGGAGCCACCGAACTGTCGGCACTTCCTGAATTGGGACTACAGTTGTGGCCTCAACCAGGTGACGAGGTGTGTCATGGACACGCATGCCGAGCGGATCGCCGAGTTCCATCGACTGCACTCGGACGGCTGCTTCGTCATGCCCAACCCATGGGATGCGGGGAGCGCGCGGGCGCTGGAGCAGTTGGGGTTCAAGGCCCTGGCTACGACGAGTGCCGGCCTGGCCTGGACGCGAGGTTGCGCGGACACTGGGGTCTCCCGCGATCAGGTACTCGGCCATCTTCGCCTCATCGCTGGCGCAGTGACGGTGCCGGTGAATGCTGACTTCGAGGGCGGCTACGCGGTAGCGCCGGCCGACGTAGCGGCGAACGTATCGATGGCCGTGGACACGGGGATTGCGGGACTCTCAATCGAGGATGCGTCAGGCGAGCAGGCCAAACCGCTCCTCGACTTCGAGCTGGCCGTGCAGCGTGTGGCCGCCGCGCGAGCAGCCATCGACCAGAGTGGCACGAATGTCATTCTGACCGCGCGCTCGGAGGGCTTCGTGTGTGGCCGTCCTGACATCGACGAGACTGTTCGCCGACTCGTTGCCTATGCCGAAGCAGGTGCGGACTGCCTTTACGCGCCTCGGATCACCGAACCCGAGCACGTCTCGGCGATCGTGGCCGCGGTGTCACCGAAACCGGTCAACCTGTTGATCAATGCTCCGTTCATCACCGTCGCGGAGGCGGCGCAGTTGGGCGTGCGCCGGATCAGCGTGGGTGGCACGCTGGCACGCACCGCCTGGGATGGATTCCTGAAGGCCGCTGGAGAGATCGCGACCGCCGGGACGTTCTCGCGTTTCGAGCACCTCCCCAACGTTGACGCTCTCCTCGGCGCTGAGCGGCGGGAGGCGGTCTGACGAACCGCCTCTCGAGCGCGACGGAATGCGCTAGGTCACCGTGGCGCCTGGCGGTGATGAGGCCTGTCGGCTCACAGGGGCGACCTGTGGGCCATCACTCCGGTGCCAGGAAGTCGTCTTCGCTCAGGTCTGCCTGCGCAGGGTCCCGTTTCCCCCTGGTCCCCCGGTTAACCGGGGGAATCGACACTTCTGGGGGGCTGCAACACCCCAGAAGATGACACAAACCTCGAGAAGTCCACCGGGTCGGCCCTCTCGACTCCCCACGGCTTCACTGCCTGACCCTCATGGCGTCTCGGAACCACCCCTTGTCGGCCCGGGAGCAGACCGGCTCGGTCGTGGGCCGGAGGTCCGAGCTCGCATCCGTCGAGCGCCTGGGACTACACGCACCCACAGCACTGTCGCCACATCAGATCGACGGCCCCCTCAGCATCGTCGGCCCCACTCCTGGGTCGTCACGCCCCACGAGGGCGTCGCGCGTCCCTCGATGACACCCGCCCGAGAGCCGGGGGCCAGCACACGTCGTCCAACGAAGCATTGAGTACGTCGACCAACGGCTTCGATGCTCGGCCACTAGCCCCTGAAGAGGGCCAACTCGTCGCCCCAACCCTGGATGATCGGCACGAGTATCGGCTCCGGTCGAGCGGTGTCGACGGCGAGAACCAGAATCGAAAGGCGGTTCGAGCCCGAGGCTGTACGGCGACTCAAGGAAGCGTCCAGCTCGGGGCTGGGGCGTTCCGGCACGGACTGGTCGACGAGTGCGTACTGCTCCTGAGCCCGCTCGTCGTAGGCGGCGGCAAGCCGGCGCTGCCACAAGGCCTTCGACTCAACCTCGAACCGTTGGATCATGGACGGTTCGGCAACGGCGCGGTCTATATGTGGCGCGCGGCACCGAAGGCACCCTGTTGCCGAGCGCCTCCTGAAGCTTCGCCTCCGTCTGCACCGTCTGGCCTGGCGCGGGCGGGTCAGCAGCCTCCGTGCAGTCCGTCCCTAGGAGCCCAGTCACGGTCGATGAAGATGAAACTAACCCGGTCGGTGGGGCGCGGCTGCCGGCTCTCGGGGGTGTTGAGCCCAAAGATCAGCCAGTCTCGTCCGCGTCGCAGGGCTTGGATCCACAGACGTCCGCCGTCGCCGTCAACGCGCCTGGCCGGACGCAGGCTCCGGTGTCCAGCACGCATTTCGGCCACGGTCGATCGCACGCCGACGCCGGCCTTGGTACGTGCCACCGACCGAGCCTTGATGAAGATGTTGTCGATGCTGTCGTCATTCTTCCACCCGACGAACAGGACGGAGGCGAACGTGTCGACCACCTGCGCGGGATAGCCGCAGGGTTCTTTCGGGTTGTCGGCAAGGTACCCGCTGTCAACGGCTTCCTCCGCGCTGTTCCCGAGCTTGAGTGTGTCCAACCGGTGAGGAGTGAGGATGGGCGGCGCTGCGCGTTCGGCGATGGCCGCGGCCGCATCATCTGCCAGCGCGGACGGCTGGAATGCACTCGCCAGCAGGAGCGCGAGGACCGATGCTGAACTCGTACGGCGGATGGAGGACATGTGGTGATGATCGACTCCCGGATCTGGCATGTCAACGACTCGCCGTCGCGGTGTGCCCATGCGTAGCATCGGTCCCTTCGGCACCGTGCCGTGGAACCGATGCTGCGGCGTAAACCCGATCCCACCCGCCATCGACCGAGCACGAAGCGGTTGGGCGACCAAGAAGCAGGCGAGGCCAACGAACGCCCAGCAGCAGCACGATCCCCAGACCAAGGAGACTCCGACGCTCTGGAGGGAGGAGCGCTGCACGGTGCGATGGAGGAGCCCGACCGACGCTGATCAACGCGGAGGGACTGCCTGCGGTGTCGCGCCTCCAACGATATTGTCTGACCCACCATGAAGATGAAGATCGACTCTGCGCACGTCAAGCGCTACAGCCAGATCGCCCGACTCCTCCTGAAGCACGGCGGCTCAGACATTCTGCGCTCAACCGGCTTGGACGCCACTCTCGATGAGTTGACCGTCGACGATGATCCTCAGGCGAGCGCCCTGGCCGACGATCTCGAGGCAATGGGGCCGACCTTCGTCAAGTTGGGTCAGCTGCTTTCTACCCGGGTCGACCTGCTCCAGCCTGCCTACATCACTGAGTTGGCACGCCTGCAGGACGACGTCGCCCCCTTCTCCTTCGCGCAGGTCGAGGAGATCATCACCGAGGAACTGCAGGTGCGGTTGTCGCGCCTCTTCACCACGTTCGAATCCACCCCGCTCGCCGCCGCGTCGCTCGGCCAGGTCCACCGGGCCACCTTGCGTGATGGGCGCGAGGTAGTGGTGAAGGTGCAAAGGCCGGGCATCCGCGAGCAGGTGCGCACCGACATGGAGGTTCTCGCCGGTCTGGCCAGTTTCCTCGATCAGCACACCGACGTCGGTCGACGCTATGGCTTCGTCCAACTGCTCGAGGAGTTCCGCAAGGCTCTCGTCGACGAACTGGACTACCGCCGCGAAGGCGACAACCTGTCGCTGATGCGTGGCTTGGTCGCCGACCAGGACCTCATCGTCGTACCCCAGCCCTATCCGGACCTGACCACCGGCAAGGTGCTCACGATGGAGTTCGTGGCCGGCAGCAAGGTCACCGACATCGGCCCATTGGCGCGCCTGGATCTCGACGGCGCTCCGCTGGCCGACCAACTCTTCAAGTCCTACCTCGACCAAGTGCTCGTGGCAGGGGTCTTCCACGCCGATCCCCACCCTGGCAACGTTCTCCTCACCCCGGACGGCCGGTTGGTGCTGCTCGACATCGGCATGATCGCCAGGCTGGCACCGGCTGTGCGCGACAAGCTGATCAAGCTCTTCCTGGCACTGGCCGATGCCCGGCCAGAAGAGGTGACGCGGCTGGCGATCACCATGGGCGAGAAGTTGGACGACTTCGACGAGGCGATGTTCGCTCGCGCAGTGGCCGACCTGGTGGGCAGATCCGCCGACGCCTCGCTCTCCGACCTCGACATCGGTGCGCTGGTCCTGCAGCTCACTCGACAGGCGGGCCAGGCGGGGCTCCGGATGGATCCCGAACTGGCGATGCTCGGCAAGACGCTGCTCAACCTCGACCAGGTCGCTGCCACGTTGGACCCAGACTTCGAACCTCGCGCGGCACTCCAGCGCCACCTGCGTGACCTGATGAGTTCCTCGATGCGGACCACCCCGGCCGCCATGATGGCCTCGGTACTGGAGGCCAAGGAGTTCGTCGAGGAGCTTCCCGGCCGGGTCAACCGCGCCTTCGACGCGATCGGCCAGGGCAACTTCGAGCTTCGCGTCAACGCCTTCGACGAAGACGAATTCCTTCGTGGGCTACACAAGCTCGCCAATGTGCTCGCCGCCGCGCTCGTGCTGGCGGCGATGATCCTGGCCTCGGCCCTCATGGCACAGCCGGCGGGCGACGGCGCCTCGGCGCAGAACAACGTGGCGCTCGTGGTATTCATCGTCGCGGTGGTGCTCTCCTTGGTCATGCTGGCTCGCATCGGGCTCAGCAGCCGGCACGTGCGCGCTGAGCGCCGGCGCACCTAAGGCTCCCGGGGCTCGGACGGTGCTCAGGGGGTGGGCGCTGGTCCCCCGGTTAACCGGGGGAATCGACACTTCTCGGGGGTTGCAACACCCCAGAAGATGACACCAACCTCGAGAAGTCGCTCGCTGGAGTACGCCGCAGAGTTGGCGACCCCGAGCAGAACCCATCGCTCCGGGCTAGCGGGTGTGAGCCTCTTCCCGGAGCAGGTCGGCCGGCATGTGGCCGCCGCCGGACTCCGAATTCGAGATGCACCTCATTCGCCGCCAGGCTGGGCTCGGGAGCAGGCGCCGTCATCGTGGGGTTCACGGCGACGTTCTTCACCCTCGGAGTAGATGGAGGGGCGCTACGGGCCGACCTCCGGAAAGTGACGTGGTGCGGCCCGCTGACTGTCCTGGCGGCATCCGTGCCGCGCGACAGTTCGTAGACGCGCGGACATTGGTGGTCCGAGGTGGACTGTGGCCCGCTCAGGCGAAGGTGCGGCCGCGACCAATGTCCGCGCGTCTACGAGAGAGCGCCGCCAGACCGCCGAGAGCGCCGCCAGACCGGCGAGGGGCAAGGTGGCGCGGCCAGACCACCGGAGCCGGCCTCAGACCTGACTCAGGGCCGCGAAGATCTTCCGGTTCGCCTTGTGCAACTGGGTAAAGGCACCGAACATCCGGTCGTAGACGGCTTTGGTGGCCGGGTCGGGCTCGAAGCTCTTGGCTACCGCAATCAGTCCGGGCGCCTGGCTGATGGAGGCGACCTCCCCCAGCCCGACTGCGCCGATAAGGGCTGCGCCCACTGCACCGGCGTCCTGCGGGTTGGCGACCACGTCGACCGTGCGCTGGAGGACGTTGGCCAGGATCTGCGCGGTGACGTCCGAGAGTGCGCCGCCACCCACGAAACGGATCCGTGCGGAGGTGGTGACCTTCTTCGCCTCGGTCTCGACGAACCAGCGCATGTGGAAGCACACCCCCTCGATGACGGCGCGGAGCATCTCGGTCTTGCCGGTGTCGAGGCCGAGCCCGACGAACATTCCGCGCGCATCGGGATCCTCGAACGGGCACCGGTTGCCGTGCAGCCAAGGGGCGAAGAGCACGCCGCCGGCCCCGGGCTCGGCCGAGGCGATGACCTGGGAGAGGTAGTCGTAGAGGGTGGCAAACTCTGTCGTCGGATCCTCGGCGACGTGGTGCTTGCGGAGGTAAATGTCGATCTCGTCGAGAGCCAGGTGGTCGCGCACCCATTCCAGGCACTTGCCGGCCGTCTCCAGTTCAGCGAAGTAGTTGTAGCGCCCCGGCTGGGCTCCCACAATGGTGGCGATCATGGCGCTGGTATCGACCTTGCGCTTCTCCGAGACGGTCGAGACCCAGCCCGACGTACCGATATAGACATGGGTCTCCCCCGGCTCGGTCGCCCCGGAGCCGACCGTGATCGCGGCGACGTCACCGGCGCCGGCCAAGACCTTCGCACCGGCTGGCAGACCCAGTTTGGAGGCCGCGTCGGGCAGCAGCAGTCCGACCACGTCGGTCGAGGCACAGATCCTCGGCAGGTGCTCGGGTTGGACGTCGAGCATCCGCAGCATCGCGGGGCTGAACCGCATCTCCTCGCAGCGGGCGTCATAGAGCAGCGTCGCGAAGGCGCTGTCCTCACTCATCACGAACTCACCGGTCATCCGGGCGATCAGCGCCTCCTTCACGTCCAGCCACTTGTGGCCGCGCGCGAACTCCTCGGGTCGGTTCTTCCGTAGCCAGTGGTACTTCCAGACCGGGTCCTTGACCGACGCCGAGACGGCTCCGGTGTGCCACAGGCTCCGGGCCAGGAACGCGGCATTGAGTCCGGCCACGCGCGGGGCCTTGCCGGCGTACGCCGCGATCTGTGCGGTCGAGCGCTGGTCCATGTAGCTCATCGCCGGGTAGACATGTCGGGCTTGCTCGTCGACCAGCACGAGGCTCTGCTGTTGGGAGGAGAAGCTGATGCCGTCGATGCCGGCCAACCGGTCGGGCTGGCGCTCGGCGATGGCCCGGGTGGAGGACGCCATGGCCCGCCACCACTCGTCGGGGTCCTGCTCGGCGCCGCCGTCCGGGAGGACGTTCAGCTCGTAACCGGCCCGCGCGGAGTCGATCGCGACGATCGAGTCGCCGATCTCGAAGAGGCAGGTCTTCACCCCGGTCGTGCCGATGTCGTAGGCCAGGACGGTGATCATGAGGTCGGGGCTTGGACGGCGCTGTGGACGAAGGCGAGGACCTGTTCGACCAGGGCGTCGTCGCGCTCGGTGAAGTCCGACCCGAGGTAGAGGCCGGCGCGGGCGGAGAAGTAGTCACAGGCGTAGGAGAACTGGAGGACCATCAGAAGGTTGTCGATGCAGAAGGCCAAGACTTCGGGGTCGATGTCGGAACGGATCTCACCGCGGGACTGGCCCTCGCGCAGCAGGGAGATGTAGGCCCGGGAGGTCCAGGTCTCCAGGGCTCGGGCCGTGTCCTGCACCAGATCCTGGGTGACGGTGCCGGTGATCTCGTGGTAGAGCCGGACGAACTCCCGCTGCTCGTGGGAGGAGTCCACGGCCAGCCGCACGAGCTGCTCGAGCTTGTCGAAGGTGTCGCCGGGGGCGGCCAGCAGCGAGCTGAC